>JAFSDF010000168.1 GCA_017436375.1 Clostridia bacterium
AAGGATGGAAAGGCGAGGTAAGAGCTCACCGGCACACAGGAGACTGTGTGGCCATGTAAACCCTACCCGAAGCAACACCGACAGGATATGATACGTCAGCCGGACGCAAACCGAAGGGTGGCTTGAACCTGCGAGCAATCGCAGGTCTAGATAGATGATTGCCTTAAATGACAGAACTCGGCTTACAGGCTCACTCATTTACAACCCGACTTATGTCGGGTCTTTTTTTGTCGCTTTTATATTGAAATAATGAGCTGATTTATAGTATAATATAGCTTAACGAATGTCAAAGGAGGGCAGATATGGATATTGAAGAAATTATCATCGACGGTATAATCGAGGATATAGTTTACTCAAACCCCGAAAACGGCTACAGTGTTATCGACATTAACCATAATAACCAGCTCGTCACAGCCGTCGGAATTATGCCCTCATGCTGCCCCGGCGAAAAAATAAAGCTGAAGGGCTATTGGACAAAGCACCCCACCTTCGGCACTCAGTTCAAGGCTGATGCCGTCGAAAGAAGCCTCCCGAAAAGCTCGGGCGATATGCTCCGTTACCTTTCCAGCGGTGCAGTAAAGGGTATAGGCCCCGCCACTGCTATGAAAATAATCGAGCGCTTCGGCGATGACACCTTTGAGGTGCTGGAAAATTCACCGGAAAGGCTCTCTGAAATCAAGGGCATCAGCCTCGAAAAAGCAAAGGAGATGTGCAAAAGCTTTAAAGAGCAGTTCGCTGTCAGAGAAATTATGATTTCTCTGGAGCGATTCGGTATGAGTCCTACAGAAAGCCTGAATGCCTACAAGGCCTTCGGTGCCGCCGCGGTGGAAAGAATCACGGAAAATCCCTACATTCTCTGTAAGGAGGGAGTCGGAATCCGATTTGAAAGAGCCGACGAAATCGCACAGAATTCTCCGATGGGTATCAGCCCCCTGTTTCGCCATAGGGCAGGTATTCTTCACATTTTAAGGCATAATCTCAGAAACGGCCACACCTGTCTCCCCCGTGAAAAGCTGATCATTCCATCAAATGAGCTTTTGGGAATAAACAGAGAGGAAACGCAGGAAATCATAGATGACCTCATCGAGGATAAGGAAATCGTCGAGGACTTCTTTGATGAAAAAAGCTATGTTTTCCTTCCGGAGGAATATACGGATGAAAAAAGCATAGCCGACAGAATCAGGGTTATGCTGAAATTTCCTCCCGCTCAGGGCAGAACGGTGGATGAGGACATAAATAAAATCGAAGAAAAGCGAAGCATAAAATTTGAAGAAAAGCAGAGAGAGGCCATCAAAACCGCTGTCACACGGGGACTTTTGGTTCTCACAGGCGGCCCCGGCACAGGTAAAACCACTACCCTGAACGGCATTTTAGAGCTTTATGAAAAAAAGAAGCTCCGTGTCCTTTTGGCCGCACCCACAGGCAGAGCCGCCATGAGAATGAGTGAAGTAACGGGCAAGGAGGCCAAAACCGTTCACCGCCTTTTAGAGGTGGAATGGACTGACGGAAGTCACAGGCCGAAATTTGTACGAAATATGGAAAATCCCCTCGAAGCCGATGCGGTTATTATCGATGAGCTTTCGATGGTGGACACTCATCTTTTCGCCGCACTTTTAGATGCTCTGCCTCTCGGCTGCAGACTGATTATGGTCGGTGACTCGGACCAGCTCCCGCCCGTAGGTGCAGGTAATGTACTGCAGGATATTATTTCCTCGGGGCTTTTACCCGTGGTGGCACTGACAGAGGTTTTCAGACAGAGCCTCGAGAGCCTCATCGTCACTAACGCCCACCGCATAGTAAAGGGCGAATATCCCGATCTTTCCCATACGGATAAAGACTTTTTCTTTCTGCAGAGAGGCAGTATTTTTCAGTCCGCCTCTACGGTAGTTGACCTTTATGTCAACCGTCTGCCTAAAGCCTACGGCTACAATCCCATCGAGGATATACAGATTATCACTCCCTCAAAAAAAGGTGAGCTGGGCACTGTCAGTCTCAATGCCGCTCTTCAGGGTATTCTTAACCCTGCCGCTAAAAACAAAGAGGAATTCGCAGGTGCAGGCAGGATTTTCCGTGAGGGCGACAAGGTTATGCAGATAAAGAATAACTACGATATAGTATGGACCAGAGGCAAGGAGGCCTCAAGCGGTATTTTTAACGGTGACATAGGTATCATCACCGCAATCAACCATAATGCCTCTTTTATGAAAATAGACTTCGACGGCAGGATTGCCGTTTACCCCTTTGAAAATGCGGGTGAGCTTGACCTCGCCTATGCCATTACGGTGCATAAGAGTCAGGGCTGTGAGTTCGAGGCTGTTATTATGCCCGTATGCTCCGTGGTGCCTCAGCTTTCCTACCGCAATCTCCTTTATACAGCCGTAACCAGAGCAAAAAACCGTCTCATTTTAGTCGGTACACAGGCACAGGTCAACGCTATGGTTGACAACGATAAAAAAACGCGTCGCTACTCTGCTCTAAAATATTTTCTGGAGAGAAAATAAATGAAAAAGCGTGAATTTTTTTGGAGAATTTTCTTTCCCGAGAAATGTCCCCTCTGCGGCAAAGTGCTGAAAATAAATGAGGATTTCTGTCTCTGCTGCGGAAGTGACGAGGTGAGGCTTTCCGATAACTGCTGTGAGGGCTGCGGCAAGGAAAAGGAGCTCTGCTCCTGCGGAACAGACTGCACTGCTTCCCTTGCACACATAACGGGAGTGTTCTCCTACGAGGGACTCATTCGGAATATGCTCATTTCCTTTAAATTTGCAGGAAGAAAAAGCCTTTACCGTTACTTCGGCGACTGTCTTGCAGAAAGAGTGGCCACCGTTTATGCCAAAGCGGATTTCGACACGGTCACCTTCGTACCTTCTTCGGCTGAAAGCATAAAGGAAAGAGGCTACAATCCTGCCCGCCTAATAGCAGAGCAAACAGCAAAGAGGCTCTTTATTCCCTGCGAGGAGCTTCTAATAAAAAGCAAGGAAACGAAAAAACAGCACTCACTGAGCGGAGCCGAGCGAATAACCAATGTGAAGGGCTCCGTATCGCCGAAAAGAAGCACCGCAATCAAAGGAAAAACTATCCTGCTGTGCGATGATATAAAAACTACGGGAGCCACACTCAGGGAATGCTGTGATATACTTTTCAGTGAGGGTGCCGGGGAGGTTTACTGTGCTGCCGCAGCAGTTACATCAAATCTTAACCTTTTCGACCTTGACAAAGTGAAGGAAAATCAATAAAATCAAATAAGGCTCTCTTATGCCCTGCATCTGACAGCCTCATTGCAGTATAAAATTAAAGGACGGTGAAATAGAGTGTTCGGACAAAATATAGGCATTGATCTCGGTACAGAAAAAATAACCGCCTTCGTCGAGGGCAGAGGCATCGTATTTTCCGAGGATAATGCCATAGCATACGATGTTTTCAATAACGAAACCTATGCCATAGGTAATGCGGCAGGTGAAATGCTGGAAAAAACGCCCGAAGCTCTCACCGTAAAAAAGCCTATTAAAGGCGGAGTTATTTCAGATTTCTCCGTTATGACAGAAATACTTTCCCACTACATCGGCAGACTCTGCGACAAAAGAGTTTTCCGCCCGAATGTCATCATAAGTGCACCGAGCGGTATAACGAGTCTGGAAAGAAAGACAGTCATCGAGGCCGCCTGTGCCGCAGGTGCAGGTAAGGTAAGTGTAGTAGATGAGCCTGTTATTTCCGCTCTGGGAGCAGGTCTTTCCATCGAAAATCCTCACGGAACCATGGTTATTGATCTGGGTGCGGGTACTACCGACATAGCCATTATTACTATGGGTACCGTAGCCTATTCTGCTTCGATCAAAACTGCAGGTGACACTATGGACGAAGCCATTCAGCAGTACATCAAAAAAGAAAAGAATATAAACATCGGACTCCTTACAGCAAAAAAGCTCAAGCATACCGTGGGCTGTGCCTATAAAAGAAGTGAAGAGGTAGAAATAGAGGCCACAGGTAAAAACTATGTTACGGGAATGCCCGAAAATTTCAATATTTCGTCCACAGAGATGTACGAAGCCTTAAAGGACCAGATAAATCTGATTTTCGAGGCTGTGGTCGATGTGATGGAGCAGGCACCCGCTGAGCTTTATTCGGACATCTGCCATGAAGGAATTCTTCTCACCGGCGGTGTGGCTAAGCTTCCCGGACTGGATAAGGAGCTTTCGGCCAGACTTGGCATAAAGGTAAAGCGCACCGCAGATCCTGAGCATTGCGCAGCAAAGGGTGCAGGCTACATTCTTAAGAATATTAAGGAAATGGAGGATCACGGCTACAGCTTCAGAATGAAGGAAGCTGTTCTGTGACTCAGCGGATAAAAAAAGCAGGGGCTGTAAAGAAACTAAACATCCCTGAACACTTTAAAATAAAGAAGATTATACTGAAAAATCCATTGTAAAAAGTCTGATTTTTGACTTTTACAATGGATTTTATGTTTTAAATAAGTTTTCAGACTTTATCGCTCAAGCCGCTCGGCTTTTACTTTGCCCAGGGCGGCAAAGTAAACAAAACGCCCTTCGGCGGTAACAATCCGAACGCAGAAAAGTAACGGAGTAAGGTTTTTAATTTCTTATATGTAACTTCCTTAGTCTGCCGCTTGGTTAAAAACGACCTCTCTGCACTAC
>JAFSDF010000169.1 GCA_017436375.1 Clostridia bacterium
CAGGCTCATCCTCTATTTCCGCACTGCACAGAGAGAGGTCACCGTACATAAGCATCTGCTTTAAGGTCTGTATGCCGTAGAAAACACCTGCCTCGGTTTTTCCTTTTATGATTACTGTGTCTTCCTTTACCGAAAGAGTATAGCCTTCCTCATTTCCTATATTCTCGCAAAGAGAAAGAATAATTTTTTCCCTGCCTGTGCCGAGAAGCTCGAGAGAAAAGCTTTCAGTGAGGAATTTTTTAAGGCTGTTTACGGCCTTGGGGAATTTATCTGCCCCCTCGATTTCGCAGTACCTTGTTAGGGTAAAAACCGTCTCGTCACCGACAGTGATTTTCTGAGGCCTTGGTATAACAGGATAAATCATATTATTTTCCTCGAATCATTAATAGAGTGTTTTTGAGAGTACAAAGCAGGTCCAGAGAGCGATTACAAAAAAGCCCTCCGCAGGTATAGCCAGCTTGGTGTAGGGACATTTCCAGCCCTTGTCCACGAAAAGGAATACTGTTCTGGTTACGAAAACGGTGGTTGAGAAGAAAAGTCCGCCGGCCAGAGAGTAAACGGGTGTGCCGAGTGCCACGGTGAGATAAACGAGAAAGGCGCCCAGTGCGAAGGAAATACCGCCGTAGTAGACACGGATTTCTGTCTTGCCTGCATTGTCCACAGGCTTTACGGAAAAGCTTTCGGCATTTTTTATCGGACTTATGATAAAGACCGCAGCCATACCGAAAAAGTATGCGGCCAGACCGATAACTGCCACCGAGGCGGGTACATTGGTAAAGAAAAGCTCTTTAATTGATTCAAATAAGGTTTCCATAAGAATTTTCTCCTTTATTTCATACTATAATACATAATATCATAAATGTACGCCGAGGTAAAGAGAATTTATCGAAAAAAATAGCCGTCAGCACTTGATTTATGGAAAAAAGTATGGTATTATACTGATGTTAGTAGTGTAGTTTAGAGTGGGCTTTCGGAAGTCCGCTCTTCTTTATTGCATAATTGCATTACACATTTACAATTGAATATTTTTTAAGGAGTGATTTTATGGCAAAGGGAAAGAACACGGTTGCCCTCGTATGGGAAATCGCAGAGCCTTTAGCTCAGGAGCTCGGACTGAAAATATGGGATGTCCGTTTCCTTAAGGAGGGCGCCGACTGGTATCTGCGTATTTTCATCGACAAAGAGGGCGGAGTGAGCATCGATGACTGTGTGTATATGACACACGCCGTTAACGGACCTTTGGACGAAAGCGACCCCATCGAGCAGGCTTATTTCCTTGAGGTAAGCTCTCCCGGAGTGGAAAGGGATCTCGTAAGAGACGAGCACTTTACCGCCTATGTGGGAGAAAAAATCAAAGTAAAAATGATACGCCCCGTCGAGGGTAAAAGAGAGTTCAGCGGAATTCTCGAGGACTATAACGACGGTAATATAACCATAAGAATGTCCGACGAAAGCGGCTTCACCTTCACTAAAAAGGAAGCCTCATGGATTAAAGCGGACGATTTCGAAATGTAAACAGGAAAGGATGAACAGAAAAAATGAACAAAGAATTTTTTGAGGCGATTGCACTGCTGGAAAAGGAGAACGGTATCCCTGCGGACTATATGTATGAAAAAATCAAGGCCGCCATTATTTCAGCTACAAAAAACAGCTACGGAAACAGAGACAATGTAGTATGCGATATCAATCCCGAAAAGCAGACTATGGAGGTTTATGTGAGAATCGCCGTAGTGGATGAAATCGAGGAGCCCCTCGCAGAAATGACTCTCGAGCAGGCCAGAAATTATGACGAAAATGCACAGGTAGGCTCCTTCGTTGAGATTACCCTTGATCCGAAAAAGTTCGGCAGAATCGTGGCACAGACAGCCAAAAGTGTTATCCGTCAGGGTATCAGAGAGGCTGAAAAGGAGCTCAAGGCCAAGGAGTTGCAGGAAAGAGATCAGGAGGTCGTTACAGCCAAGGTTAACATCGTTTATCCCGACACAGGCGACGCCTCCATCGAAATCGGCAGAGCAAATGTTATTCTTCCCAAAAGCGAACAGATTCCCGGTGAGACTCTCCAGCCCGGTCAGCTTATCAAGGTATTTGTTTCCTCTATCAAGGAGGAAAGCGGCACAAGCTATGCCAATATTTCCAGAAAGCATCCCGGTCTGGTAAAGAGACTTTTCGAGACAGAGGTTCCCGAAATTTACGACGGCACCGTTCAGGTTATCTCAGTTTCCAGAGAGGCAGGCTCCAGAACGAAAATTGCCGTTATGAGTAATGACGAAAATGTAGATGCAGTAGGTGCATGTATCGGTCCCAGAGGTCAGCGTGTAAGCAATATCGTTGAAACTCTCTGCGGTGAAAAGATTGACATCGTTTCCTACAGTGAAGAGCCCGAGAAATACATTTCTGCTTCTCTTGCTCCTGCAGAGGCTCTTTCTGTTGAGGTTATCAGCGAAAGCCCCAAAAGCTGCAGAGTTGTCGTTCCCGACAGTCAGCTTTCACTGGCTATCGGTAACAAGGGACAGAATGTAAGACTTGCTGCCAGACTCACAGGCTGGAAAATCGACATCAAGCCTCTGAGCGCAGTAAGCGAATAAGAGCAGGGTGACGAGCATATTCGGTATCCTGATAGGAGGGGCAAAGAAATGAATAAAAAAATGCCTATGAGAAAATGCTTGGGCTGCGGTGAAATGTTCCTTCAGAGGGAGCTGGTCAGAGTGGTCAAAACGAAAATCAAGACCGAGGACGAAAATGCTCCCGA
Source organism: Clostridia bacterium (assembly GCA_017436375.1). Lineage (GTDB taxonomy): Bacteria > Bacillota > Clostridia > Oscillospirales > Acutalibacteraceae > UBA6857. Next base: position 2,750 of record JAFSDF010000169.1, read on the forward strand.
GGAATATGAAATCAGTCTTGACTTAGTGGGTAAAAAGCCCGGCAGAGGCGCCTATGTATGCAGAAATACAGAGTGCTTCGAAAAGGCAGTCAAGGCAAAAAGATTTCAGAAGGCACTTTCCTGCGCTATACCCGATGAGGTCACTGAAAGAATGAGACAGGAGATGGAAAAAGGTGAATGATAAATTTCTGTCTCTTTTAGGTATGGCGAGAAGGTCGGGTAAGCTCAGCACGGGACACGATGCAGTTATCTCTTCCGTAGTGAAAAACAGAGCAAAGCTTGTTATCGTTTCCTCGGAGGGCTCCGACAGACTGAAAAGAGAAATCACCCACGCCTGCAGCTACGGCGGAAAAAATATCCCCGTGCTTTTCACTGAATATACGACAGGCGAGCTTTCGGGGGCTATCGGAATCAAGGCAGCAGTAGTTTCCCTTGACGATGAGGGCTTCGGTAAAGCCGCGGCAGAAAAATATTTGAACAATTCAGACAGAAAGGATTGATACTATGCCCAGAGAAAAATACAGAGTTCATGAGGTTGCCAAGGATTTCGGCAGCACAAGTAAAAAGGTTATAGAAATTCTGGAAAAGGTTTCAAGTGAGCCTAAAAAGCATACAACCGTTCTCGAGGACAGAGAGCTGGATTATATTTTTGAAACGATAACACAGGCAAACGAGGTTGCCTCCTTCGATGCATATTTCGCCGCAGGTGAGGCACAGAAGGCCGCCAAGGAAGAAGTAAAGAAGGCAGAAGCCCCCGCAAAGGCAGAGCCTGAAAAGAAGGACGAAAAGCCGGTAAAGGCAGAAAAGAAAGCACCCGCAAAGGCAGAAAAGAAAGCCACCGCAAAGGCAGAAAAGGCTGATAAAAAGTCCGAGGGCAAAAAGGAAGCACCCAAGGCTGAAAAGAAGGCCGAGGATATAAAGGCACAGCCTGTACAGCAGCCCAAAAAGGAAAAGAGTGAAAAGCTTATCCAGTCCCGTACCAAGGGTGAAAAGAGACATATTGACACCAGAAGCAGTAATGTAGATCTGGAAAAGTATAACGAAAAATACGACGAAATGGCCTCTCAGGGCGGCAGACGCGACCACGAAATGGGCTCCAACAAGCAGAAGCTCAAGCAGAAGAGCCAGCAGTACAGGAAGCAGGGCACCCGCTCCTCAAAGAGAGAGACAGAGGCAGAGCGCCTCAAGAGAATTGCCGCCGAAAGAGCAAAGAAGACTCTTACGGTTAAAATTCCCGATGAAATCACCGTCGGTGAGCTCGCTGAGCTGCTCAGAAGAACAGCCGCCGAGGTTATCAAGGAAATGTTCAAATTAGGCGTTATGGCGACAGTTAATCAGACTATCGACTTCGACACTGCAGAAATCGTAGCCACAGAGCTCGGTGCAAAGGTAGAAAAGGAAGTAGTCGTTTCCATCGAGGAAAGAATTATCGACGACCATGAGGACACAGAGGAGGACCTTCTTCCCAGAGATCCTGTCGTAGTAGTAATGGGACATGTTGACCACGGTAAAACCTCTATTCTCGACGCTATCAAAAACACCTCCGTTACCGCTACCGAGGCAGGCGGCATCACACAGCATATCGGTGCTTACAGAGTTGACCTTGACGGTCAGATGATTACCTTCCTCGACACACCCGGTCACGCCGCCTTCACATCTATGCGTGCCAGAGGTGCTATGGCTACGGACATCGCAGTTCTCGTAGTTGCCGCCGATGACGGTATTATGCCTCAGACCATCGAAGCCATCAACCACGCCAAGGCTGCAGGCGTTCAGATTATCGTAGCCATCAATAAGATGGATAAAGAGGGTGCAAACCCCGACAGAGTAAAGCAGCAGCTTACAGAATACAGCCTCGTTCCCGAAGAGTGGGGCGGTGAAACCATCTGTGTTCCCGTTTCCGCAAAGACACAGTTCGGTATTGACTCACTCCTCGAATCCATCCTTTTAGTGGCTGAAATGGCAGAGCTTAAGGCTAATCCGAACAGAGCCGCCAAGGGTGTCGTTATCGAGGCAAGACTCGATAAGGGCCGCGGTCCCATCGCCACACTTCTCGTTCAGAACGGTACCCTCAATGCAGGTGACATCGTCGTGGCAGGTCAGTCGGTAGGCCGTGTAAGAGTTATGTCAAATGAGAGAGGCCAGAGAATAAAGACTGCAGGTCCTTCGGTTCCCGTTGAAATCACAGGTCTTGACACCACTCCCAATGCAGGCGACTCCTTCGATGTGGCCTCCGATGAAAAGCTTGCCAGAGAGCTCGTCGAAAAGAAAAAGCACGATGCCAAGCAGGCTGAGTGGGGCGCACAGCAGAAGGTTACTCTTGACAACCTCTTCTCCTCACTCAAGGAGGGCGAAATGAAGGAGCTTAATATCATCGTCAAGGCTGATGTTCAGGGCTCCGTAGAGGCAGTCAAGCAGAACCTCGAAAAGCTTTCCAATGAGGAGGTCAAGGTCTGCGTAATCCACGGCGGTGTAGGTGCCGTCAATGAAAGCGATGTACAGCTCGCTTCCGTTTCAAACGCTATCATCGTAGGCTTCAATGTCCGTCCCGACTCCAATGCACAGACTCTGGCAGAGCGTGACAAGGTTGAGATGAGAATGTACAGAATCATTTATGACTGCATCGAAGAAATCGAAGCAGCTATGAAGGGTATGCTTGCTCCCAAATACCGTGAGCTTGTGCTCGGTAAGGCTGAGGTCAGAACAGTTATGAATCTTTCCTCTGCAGGTAAGATTGCGGGTAGCTATGTTCTCGAGGGTAAGGTGCAGAGAAGCGCACTTATCCGTGTAGTCCGTGACGGTATCGTTATCACCGAAGACTCCATTTCTTCACTCCGCCGCTTCAAGGACGATGTCAAGGAAGTGCAGACAGGCTTCGAGTGCGGTATCGGTCTGGAAAAGTTTAACGACATCAAGGAAGGCGACATTTTCGAAGCCTTCATTATGGAAGAATACAGAGATTGAAAAGAGATTAGTCTCTCAGAAAGGAAATATAATGGCAGGATTCAGAATTAACCGTGTATCCGAGGATATAAAGCGTGAGGTTATTGCTGTTATAAGAGAGCTTAAGGATCCGAGAGTTATGGGTAAAATGCTCACCGTGGTCCGTGTAGAGGTAAGCTCCGACGCTTCCTTTGCCAAGGTTTATGTCAGTGATATAAAGGGCATCGACTCTGCAAAGGAGGCCGTAAAGGGGCTCACTGCAGCTACGGGCTTTATCAGAAGAGAGGTCGGATCGGCTCTTCACCTCAGAAAAACTCCTGAGCTGAAATTTATCGCCGATGACTCCATAGAGCAGGGCTTCAATATGTTCAGAAAGCTCGAAAACGGCAGAAGTGAAAGAGGAACAGACGATGAAAATTGAGCTTTCCCGTGCTGTAGAAAGGCTGAGAGAGGCCGATAAAATCCTCATTCTTACCCACCGCAATCCCGACGGAGACACCTTAGGCAGCGGCTTTGCTCTTCTCAGAGCTCTGAAAAAAATGGGTAAAAAAGCTAAGCTCCTCAATAACGATGAAATCC
>JAFSDF010000170.1 GCA_017436375.1 Clostridia bacterium
CCGAGTCCCTTTTCTTCAGTGAAGCGCTTGTCAAAGAATTCGCCCTTTTTTCTGCCGTCAGCATTCTGTTCATCCCATGGACGGCGGGTGTTATATTCGTATTCGCTGTAATTTACTGCATTGATAAAATCGCACTTTTCGGGAAGAGATACCTCTGTATAGGCATCCTGAGGGTATTCTGCCGAGGAAAAATAGTTTACCACACAGTTTTTTATGATGTCAGAATTGTTTACTATTTCCGTTCTTATCAGATAGCTGTCATCGGTAATTCTTGTGTAGGAAACATCCGCATAGACCTTATCCTTCCACTCCAGGTCGTGTCTGTAGGAATAAAAGCCGTAATCCTCATCTGAAAGCCAGGGATGGTAAGCCGAGGGAAGGGTAACATTGGGAATTCTTATGTCGAAGGCTGAAACGGCGGGACAGGTACAAAGGTCAAATCTTATACCGTCATATTTTTCGTGCTTTGCGATATTTGAAATGCCCGCATATTTTTTGCCGAAGGGACCCCATCCCCGGAAAAGACCGAATTTATCCTGCATATTTTTTGTCTCCTTGCTTGTTCTTTCTGTACAGATTATACTATATTATCACTTTTTAAGTCAACACAATATCAGTCTAAAAATTCAGTCCGACACATATTTTTATATATTTATTGTACGAGTGTTAAAATCTATTAAATTTTTAAATTTATTGCACTTTTTATCATAATTCTTAAAAAAAAGACTTGAATTTTATTAACTGTGGTGATATAATCAAATCAAAGTAGGAAACAAATTAATTCCAATGGAGGTAAATATTATGAAAAAATTATTATCCGTACTTTTAGCAGTTCTTATGCTTTTCAGCGTAATGTCAGTTTCTGCTTCTGCAGCTTATCTCGACAGCGGTAACATTCAGGACTACATCGAGGATAACGGCGTTTTTAATGACGGTCATTTCGTAGCATATTTTGACTGTGGCTCTTTCACCACCAAAACTCCCGTTTATCTTTACAATGTTACATCAAACAATTATGAGCTTTTCGAGAGCGGTTTAACAGGTGCTTTCTATCTTGTTCCCTCATCAGCTACACCGATGTACATCGGCGACTATTTAGATCTTCCTAACTTAATGGGAACAGATACACTCGATTTCGACGGCTGGGCTGTTAACGGCTCTATGGACATCCGCGGCGGCGGCAGCAAGCTCCTCATCACAGAGGATTTACTTGACGACCACGGTATCGTTCGTTTCTATGCTAAGGCTTCTAACGCTGAACCCGCAGAAGATACTATGGCTAAGGTAGTTGATATCCTTTGCAGAATCTTCGGTGCTATCTACGGTCTCCTTTTCTGCAACGGTGATACAGAGCTCGGTATCAAGACAGTTCAGGAAATCCTTGGCGGTATTATGGGCTAATTAATCCTACATATTTAAGCCGTTGTGCATCAGCACAGCGGCTTTTTTCTATCTTCTGAAAAGCAATGTCAATAATTTAAGGCTTATTAGGTTTCGATTACCGTCACCTTAGGGTGACGATAGTAATCCGAACTTGCCTGAAAGCGCGTCTTTTCAGTGCTTTTCGGTGTTTCGGTTTTGAAAGGCGTCAGCCTGTCGGCAACCTCAACAGCCAAAAATCATCTGAAAATACTCGGTTTTCAGGTCGAAGATTTTTTATCGTGAGGATTTTTGGCAGTACAAGACA
>JAFSDF010000171.1 GCA_017436375.1 Clostridia bacterium
ATTATATGATTTCAAAGGGTCTTGCTGATTACGGATACGGTGAACTGTCCCGAAAGATTAAAGACAAAACCCTTGAAGTTATAAATGAATGGTACAACCGCACAGGCACGGTTTACGAATTTTATGACAGTGAAAACAGAATACCTCCTTTTTGCTTCAACAGAAAAGGTACAGTAGTTGAGCCATATGATTTCAGGGTAAAATATCAGACTATCAGAGATTACGGCTGGAGTGTTACACTGGCATTTGATTTAATGAGTGAATAGTTAAAATTAATTTCTGTTACACTCGTTATTTACATATAAATTAACTTTCTGCAAATTTTCTCTCTTAAGAACTAATACTATGTAAAAAACATCACTAATGAGTCAAGAAAATCATACCATATAGTCTATAAAAAAGTTCTCATCAGCCACAACACATAGTATGATTTTTTCAAATTTTGCTCTGTATTAGATAGAATTTTCTGAAATGACCTAATGTATTATCCAAGAAAATTAACGATTAAATGGCATTTTTAACGCTAAAAGCCAAGCACGACCTACATTTCCGTAAGTCGTGCTTTTCTCAATAAATTAGTTTTAACTGTAAATCAGCTCACTACATACAATCTCTCTTGCTCGTTGCTGAATATATAATGTCTGTGCCGGTTTTTACTTGTATTTAGTAAATCCCTATGAGCACCCGCACCGGGAGCTCAGGTCTTAAAGGATCTGAGTTCTTACTTTTTCACTATTTCTTACTCACTGATAAAAGCAAAGCTACCGATAAAGACATATCGGTAGCTTTGCTTTTAATGTAAAATATTTCGATTTTCACAGTTTACTAAAATATAATAAGTTATTCTGCGTATTATCAGAAGCCACAGTAATTGACGATGTACGCAGCGGCATCGATTCTTTCGATAGGACTTCCGATTACAACTATCTTCTGAATGAGAATTCTCAGAAAAACAGTAACACCCTTGATAAAGCCCTTTATTCCGGAAGAATCTGCCTGTGCGAAGCGGAACATACTCTGTGCAAAGGCGAAGCAGGAAACCTCCTTATCCGGGAGGAAATTACCGTTTCCGTCAGCTTTAATGATACCCTTCTCAGCTACCCAGGCGGCACCTGCAGATGCAGTGTCAGCGAGAGCGGCATCAGTCTCGGGAGTGCCTGCAACACTGTAAAACACATCGGCAAGCTGTCCTCTGGTAAGTGCCTGCTCGGGCGCAAATTCAGTGTCGGAAACACCGAACATATAACCTTTACTGTAAAGCTTCTGTGCCACACTGTATTCCCCGGTGCCTGCTTCGAGGTCAGTATAAGGAAAATCAGCGTCGGGAAGAGCCTCTAAAATCAGGTCAGCTATGTGTCTGTGACCTGCATAGCTGGGATGCTGATTTTCACAGAGAGTTCCCACGGGATCGATGAAAATATAACCGTACTTCTCGGCACCGTCACGCATAGGAGTATTAGCAAGATCTGCGATAGCCTGGCCGATGTTTATACCGATATCGACAGAGGGAAGAGTAATGGCACCTTCCACATCCTTCATTGTTTCATCCTGTAAGCCTGTATCGAACATACCGATAACCACAAGTGTAACGTCAGGATTAAGAGCATAGATATCCTCGATCATAATGTTCCAGTTGGCAATATAGTTTCTGACACCTTCCTCCAAAGCCTTAGGAAGTATAGTAAGAAGGTCTGGCAGACAACCTGCAAGATCCGCAATTCCCACCAGTGTTTCTATGGTTTCTGCACCGAAATCAACAGTACCCTCAAGATAAGGCAGTGCCTTTTCAACGAAGTTTTCATTACCTTCGATTTTATCCATTTCCTCGTAAATATGCCAGCCGAGATAGGAACCCCAGTCGTTGCCGCCTACATTCAGAGTGATAAGACCTGCATTCGCCACTTCTTCACGGATTTTAGGAATTTCACGGTCAACATACTCCTGATCAACTGAGTAAAACATAAACCTGTCACCCTCGAAATCATCCTCAAACAGATAACGCATTTCAAGTGTTCTGAAGCCTATACAGGCTCTCGGATGATAGGTAACGCCCAGATCATCAGCCAGGTGAGCACCGTAAGAGCCCTCCACACGGGTAAAGCAGGTATCTCTGTCCTCTATGTCACTCCAGCCGCTGGCAACACTGTCACCTAAAAGAACATAGGAACCGTAGTCAAAGTGCTTTTTCCCGTTCACTTCTGCGGCAGACACAGAAAAGCTTCCGCAAATTAAAAGTAAAGTGAGAATAAGTGCAAAAGACTTTTTTAATAACTTTTTCATAAAAAAGACCTCCATATTCAAATGCCATTCAAAGTCAATTATAAAATATCACACATCGTTTCTTTTTTAAAGCCATAAATGTTAATTTTTTATTAATACATATTAGCAGATATCAACTTCGCTGCTTTTATGATAAAATTAAAGAAAAATTATGAGGGAGTGCAAATGATGAAGCTCGAAAAAATGGCAGACTTTTTTGAGGCAAGACTCGATTTTTACGATGAGCACATGCTGACAGAGGTAGACGGATGCAGGTCCGCTTATAAAAAAATGGCAGCTCTCATTCCCACACATACGCAAGCTCTGCTCGATCTGGGCTGCGGTACAGGCCTGGAGCTGGATGAAATCTTATCTCTTTACCCTGATATCAGTGTTACGGGCATTGACCTTTCGAAGGGTATGCTGAAAAGGCTCTGCGAAAAGCATCCCGACAGAAAGCTGAAGCTTATCTGCGGTGATTATTTTAAAACAGAGCTCGGAGAAAAAGCATTTGACTGCGCTGTTTCTTTTCAGACTATGCACCATTTTCCCAAAGAAAAGAAATTGTCTCTTTATAAAAAAATAAATGCTTCTCTCAGGGATGCAGGCATATATATCGAATGTGACTATATGGTAGAAACACAGGCAGAGGAGGATTTCTGGTTTTCGGAAAATAAGAGGCTCCGCAGAGAAAACGGCATAACCGATGACAGCTATTACCACTATGACACTCCCTGCACTGTGGAAAATCAGATTATGCTTCTGAAAAAAGCAGGCTTCGGCACGGTAACACAGGTGTTCCGTACAGAAAACACGACAATGCTTATCGCAGAAAAATAAATAAAATGTCTGCCGAAGGCTTATGCCGACGGCAGACGCTGTTTTTTCAAGTATTTATTTGATTCTGTAAATATTTACCTCGTAGGGACGGAGCTTATCTGTAGGCTCTCTGTAGTTGGAAAGAATGCACATACCGTCGGCGTGACGGGGCCTTCTTATCCATTTTTCGGTGAGATTCATTTCGATGTAGAACTTATTGTCCTTGCTCACCCTGTAGAGGCAGAAGGTCTTGTCATTAGTTTTGACAGGTCTGAAGTCACCGTAAACGAGAGTGGATTTGAACTCCTTTCTCAGTGCAATAAGAGCCTTATAGTAGTTAAAGGGACTCGTTTTGTCAGCAATTTCAGTTTCGGCATTACACTCGAGATAGTCACCGTTAACTCTTATCCATGGGATACCTGTGGTAAAGCCTGCATTTTCACCTCTGTTCCAGCACATAGGTGTTCTGGAATTATCACGGCTGCCGGCAAGAATAGTCTTCCATGCATCTTCCTTCGATACGCCTTTTTCGAGCATTTCGGCATATTTATTAATGGACTCCACATCACGAAGCTCAGACATATCCTTAAAGTCACAGTTCATCATACCGAGCTCCTCACCCTGATAAATGTAGGGTGTGCCTCTGCCCGTGAGAAGCATGGCACCTATAAGCTTCGAAAGAGGCTTTCTGTAGGCAGAGTCGGGGTTTACCTTGGATACCATACGGGGGTTATCGTGATTTTCGATAACAAATGAGGGCCAGGAGGAGCCCTTCATTTCAAGCTGATACTTAGTGAAAAGATTTCTCAGATATTTGAGATTATACTTATAGTCATCCCATCTCTGCTTGCCCGGTGTTTCGAGCTGGTCGAAAAGGAAGGTCTGACGGATTTCCTCACGGGAATCGTCTACGAGATACTTCGCCATCTCTACACCGATACCGCCTGTTTCACCTACGCAGAAGGAGTTTGGAAATTTTTTGAAGGCATTTTCGTTGAGCTCATGGAGATATTCGTGAAGACGGGGTCCCCAGAAATAATGCTCACCGCCGTAGCCGATGAATTCACCTACGAGAGGATTGCCGTCGGGAAGACCTTCAACCTTGGAAATAAGGTTGATAACATCCATACGGAAGCCGTCTACACCCTTGGCAAGCCACCAGCGTACCATTTCTGCTACATCGGCACGCATTTCGGGATTTTCCCAGTTGAGGTCCATCTGCTTTTTAGAGAAGATGTGAAGTGCCCACTCGTCAAGCTCCGGATAGTAGTTCCAGGCCGAGCCTGAGAAAACGGAAGTCCAGTTATTGGGAGGTACTCCGGGAGCCTTTCCCTTACGGAAGATATAGTAGTTCTTATACTTTTCGTCACCTGCCAGAGCCTTCTGAAACCATTCGTGCTCATCAGAGGTATGATTTACTACCAGGTCCATAACGAGCTTCATACCGCGGGCGTGGATTTCCTCGAGCATTTTATCGAAAATTTCCATAGTGCCGAATTCGGTCATTATCTTTTTATAATCACGTATGTCATAACCCATATCATCATTGGGTGAATCGTAAATAGGACTGAGCCAGAGCACATCCACGCCCAAATTCTTAAGATAATCAAGCTTGGAGATAATACCCTGTAAATCGCCGATACCGTCACCGTCAGAGTCCATAAATGAGCGGGGATAAATCTGATAAATTACGGATTCCTTCCACCATTTGGGATCCACCTCATCCTTGGTTACCACTCTTTCGGGAGTGTAGCTGAGAAGCTTACACAGATGCTCGATGGTCTCAAGGGGCATTTTGTCACCTAAAAGCTTGGGAATCATATTAAGCTTAATCATACCTACGGCAGGATTATGGATAACTGCATCGGGTATGCCTGTGTGATAAGCAACCATAGCCACCAGATCATTACCTACAGGGGTGGCAAGAACATCTCTCAGGGTGCTTTCGGGAGTAATTTTCATTTCTGTCATCCTTTCATAAAATGATATATACTTAGCCACATATTACAACATTTTATATTATATCATTAATTATGCAGCTGTCTCAATGTATTCTTTAAACAAATATGGAGCGAAAAATTTAGTGACTTTTACTGCAAAGAGAAAAAGAACAGTTGACATACATAAGAAAAACAAGTAGAATTAAATGATAAAAAGCATAAAGGCGGTATGTTTATGAATAAGCTTTCCTTAAGCGACATAGTCAATGCAGAATTCTCTCTTTATGAAAGCAATCCTGTTTTAAAGAACCCCATAAACAGCTTTGTAATAGCTGATCCCTCGGTACTCACTCCCGATGTATCGCACGACGGAAAATGGCATCTTTTCTGCCACACCTTCTTCGGCGTCTACAGATATGTCAGTGAGGACGGCATATCCTTTAAAAAGGCTGAAAAAATCGTCTCACGGGCTATGAGACCTAACATAAACAGAATAGACGGAAGGTATTATCTTTTTTATGAGAGAACAAGACCTGTAATTCTCAATGCTCTTTCTCTGATAGGAGTAAAATGGCAGTCAGAAATCTACTGCACCGAATCTGAGGATTTCTCGCACTGGTCCGAGCCTTATCCCGTCATTAAAAAAACGTGTGATTTCGAGGAATATAAGAACGGCTATGCCATTTCAAACCCCTTCCTTATCAAAACCGAAGGCGGCTACCGTCTCTACTATTCCTGCGGACAGACCTTCATTAAGGACTGCGGCTTCTGTGAGCCTGAGCATATATCCTTCGCTGAAAGCAAGGATATTTCCGAGGGCTACATTTCCCGCACATCCCCCATTATCAGTCCCGACAAAAATATCGAATACCTTAACCTCTGCTCAGGTTGTCTGAAGGTTTATAAGCTCTCAGACTGCTACATAGGCCTGCAGAACGGTCTTTTCGAAAAAGACGGCAAAAGCCACTCTGCCATTATGCTTTTAAAAAGCGATGACGGTGTTAATTTCGAATTGGTAAAGCCCTTCCTCGTTCCTCAGAAATGCGGCGACAATAACTGGATGGCCCAGTATGTCTATGCCTGCTGTCTGACTTACTATGAGGGTAAGCTGCGCCTTTATTTCAATGCCAGAAATGTTTCCGATAATTTAAGAGGCAGAGAATCAATAGGTATTTTCGAAGCGAGGATATAAAAGAAATGAGGCTTGGTTTTTCTTTCTTTGCAAACAGTCTCCTGCTTGGCACGGGGCTTGCTATGGATGCCTTCTCTGTTTCTCTGGCAAACGGTCTCAATGAGCCCAGAATGAAAAAGGGTAAAGCCATCGGAACAGCCGGTATTTTCGCTCTTTTCCAGCTTGCCATGCCTCTCATAGGCTGGATATGTGTTTCCACGGTGGCAGAGCGTTTCAAAGCCTTCGAGAAATTCATTCCGTGGATAGCTCTTGTTCTTTTATTCTACATAGGCGGAGATATGCTCCTCGACGGAGTAAAGCATAAGGACTGCTGCGAGGAAAAGCCGGCAGTAGGCTTTTCGGGACTTCTCCTTCAGGGTGTTGCCACCTCCATCGATGCTCTTTCCGTAGGCTTCACCATCTCCTCTTACACCTTCACCGAGGCACTTTTTGCCTGTATTCTCATCGGCACAGTAACCTTCTTTATCTGCCTGACGGGTATTTTCATCGGCAGAAAAGCTGGTACGGCTATGGCAGGCAAGGCAGGTATTTTCGGCGGTGTGATTCTTATTTTAATAGGGTTTGAAATTTTCATCTCATCCCTGCTCTGATTTTATATTTTCTATTGACTTGAGAATTTGTTTGTGCTATCTTTTTATGAAGATTATATTAGTGAGGTATCAAGATGACTAAATTGCTTTCTATCGTTATGGCTCTCATCGCCTATATTTCCGGTTTTTTCTCCTTCCTTTTTCCCATGACGGAGAAATACAACCTTTACAGCGACATCTCCTACGGAAACGAGTCCAGAGAAATAATGGACATATATGTTCCCGACATAGCCTACGACAGGCCTGAAAACGGATGTATTCTCTTTATCCACGGAGGCTCCTGGTCAAACGGCGACAAAAGAGAAATGGCATCGCGATGCATCGAAATGGCTGAAAAAGGCTATATCACAGCCACGATGAACTACACTCTTTACTCTGAAGAAACAGCTTCCGACTTTACCGTGGATGTGATGCTCGATGAAATAGGCATGGCTCTGGACAGAATCGCTGAATTTTCTGCTGAGAAAGGACTCAATATCACCAGAGCAGCCACCTCCGGTTTTTCGTCAGGCGGTCACATCTCTCTGCTCTATTCATACACAAGAGCCGATGAGGCACCTATAAGGCTTGTCTTCACGGCAAATATGGTCAGCCCCTCAGATTTAAGCTACGATGTATGGGGTGAGCTGTGTCCCGTAATCGTAAGCGGTCTTTCCGGTAAAACGGTAACCTCCTCTATGGCAAAATCGGGCAAGGCAGATAAAATCATAGCCTCCGTCTCACCCGTAAGCTATGTAAGCTCTGAGTGTATCCCCTCCCTTTTTGCCTACGGAGGTAAGGATATGGTGGTTTCTCCGAAAAACTACTATTCGATGAGGTCTGCCTTCGAAAAAACCACGGCAAGATATGACTTCTACCTTTATCCTAATTCAATTCACACTCTGCTGAACGATCCCGAGGTTCACGAACATTATCAGGCTAAGCTGCTGGAGTACTGTAAAACTTATTTCGAGCACTAAAAAAATCCATTGTAATGTCACTGACATATACAATGGATTTTTTTATTTGAATAAACTTTCAAGTTCTTTCCGCTCAAGCCGCTCGGGCTCATACTTTGGCTCAGCGACGCCAAAGTATGCAAAGCGCCGCTTATGTAGAAACAATCCGAACGCAGAAAAGTAACGGAGTAAGGTTTTTAGTTTCTTTTATGCAGTAACCTTAGTATGCCGTTCAGTTAAAAACAGCCTTTATGCGCTACCGTTATTTTCAGTTCTATGTACTGCCTTACCGATAGTGAGAAGATAGGCAGTGCTTTTTTACGGACCTTTACAGGGAAATCGCTGCCGTAGTCCCTCCCCGCACAGATATTTCGTCTGGTATATGCTTCGTCTCCTCAGGTACCTTCACTCCGACAGTCGCTTCCCGCTCTGTCTGCTTTTCAGAAGGATTCTACAGGTAAACTCCGCAAATGCAATTTTAAACGCTCTGCTTAATCAATCATTTCTGAAATCGCATATATACTTATTCATCTGTTCCGTAAAATCCGATCAGCTCCTGTGCCTTTTCGTCACTGATTTTTATTACACTGCCGTGGCGCTTGATTCTTTTACCCATATTATAGGCTCCCTCGTCCGGCTTTCTGAAATCCGCCTTTGAAAGGTCATCGCACAGCATAGGAAGATAGCCGCCCTTTGTGTGATACTGATCGGCGATAAGGCACCACCTGCCGTCATCTAACTGATAAGCCTCGGGACCCTCGAGGCCAAAAAAGCCGTCGAGAAGCTCACAGGGAAGTCTTTCGAATTTCTCACCCTCTCCGGGGACAAGGCTTTTACAGCGCTCTACGGTAATTTTCTTATGAGTTTCGTCCTTTGAGAAGCGATAATAGTAATCACCGTCCCATATGATATTTGTGTCAATAATATCCGTTTCGGCATCTATGTATTTAAAAGCCGGAGTAAAGGTCGCAAAATCCTTCGTAAAGGCTCCGTAAATTCTCTGCTTTGAGGAAAGATGCCCCTTTTCTCTCACATTCGATGCCCAGAAAACAAACCAGCTTTCCTTTTCCTTACAGTAAACGGCCTCGGGAGCCCACACACAGCCCGCTCTGTCGATTCCGACCTCGACGAGTCTCTCACGGCTCCAATGAATCAGATCATCCGATTCCCACACCACGAGACAGCGGCTGCCCTTATATGAATATTGGTGCCAGTTTCCACCCTTGGTGGTACAGAGGTCTGTGGCAATAATCACATACTTTTCTCTGCTTTCGTCATAAAGAATAAAGGGGTCTCTTACACCGGTGGTACCTACTGAGGAGGTGAGGACAGGCTCGTCACCGCCAAGATCAGTCCAGTTAAGTCCGTCACGGCTGACTGCAAACCAGACACACTCTCTGTCGCCCTTTTTGCCGTTTGTAAAATGTGGAAATAAATATGATGACATAGTTTTTTCTCCTGTTTTTTATTTTAAGTAATTATAAAATATCACGGGGCAAAAGTAAAGCCGTTAATAACACTTTTATAAATTTACTTCCATTTCCGCGAGACAGCCCTTCAGCTTCGCCTTTACCTTCTGCACCCTGCTTCGTGCCGCCGAGGCCGAAATACCGTAAAGAGAACCGACCTCACGGCTGGAAAGATACTGTGAAACGGAAAGCAGCTCCCTTTCCTCTTTAGTAAGCCTTTCCATAGCCCGCTGTATGCTTAATGCCTCGTCGAAGTTATACTCGACGGGGATTTGATTTTCACTGAGGTCTGCATAGCTGTAAATCCTTTCCCTCGACTGCACTGTACGAAGATAATCATTTCTGACATTTTTAGCCACGGTGAAAACCCAGGCCTTTGACTTATGTATTTTCCCCTGATATGAGGAAAAATAGCGCCATACATTCATAAAGGTCTGCTGACACAGGTCCTCAGCCGTATCCTCATCAAACTGTCGGCGGAAATAAGCGTATATTCTTTTATTATACTTTTCCCAAAGCTCATCAAAGGCTTCGGCAGGTATATAGTCCATTTTATTTCCACCTGAACAGTTTTTTCTTTTCCTGATTTTTTTCTTCCGCTGTCAGAACCTTACCTACAGCATCACTGTTTGCCTGTATATATCCGTGAAGCTCCCTGCGGGCGAATATCTTTCCCACAGAGATGAACTTCACCTGTTTTTCCGATAGCATTTCTTCGGTAACCTCATCGGAAATATATATCTTTCCGCAGGCAACGATGACTGTTTTTTCTTTAAGATTATTAATAAAATTTCTGTCAAAATTAATTTCAGCTACAGATCTTATAATATTTGCATCATTGTAGATTTTGTAAACGGTGCCGTTAATCTTCACAGCCTCCACGAATACATCCGGAGACTTTATCAGAGAGCCGTTTATGATAACTCTTATATTCATTTCTGCAGGTATATCCCTGAGGACAGTAAAACCGTTACACACTACCAGACTGTCCTTGGCAAGGTCATCCTTGGTAAGGATTGTCATACCGTTAAAAACCGAAGCATTACCCGAGATATTGATTTCAGTCATAACATTCGTCTTTTGTATGGAAGTATATGCCTCAGTAAATTCAGGAGTTGGATTTTCGGGCAGCATAATGAGATGAACATTCGTTATACTTTTAATTTTTTTCAGAGCTTCGGGAGTAAAGCTTCTTAAATCCACAGAAGCCTGATTCATAATTCTCGCCATATTCTTTCCTTCTTTCTTTTTGTTTATCATAGTTTCAAAAACAAAAGCAGATAAGGGCATCTCCGTATAAAGAACAAGCACCTCATCAAAGGTAAAGGTACCGTCCTTCAGTGCAGATAAACCGCCGTATAACTTGGACATAATTTTTTCTCTTTTCCTGTATTTGAAACCGGTTTCACTTACTAAGACGGAAAACGGATGTAAACTGTCCACGGTTTTTATGACTTTTTTAATTATATCATCGCAGAAAATAAAATACAATCAATTTGTTCATTGAAATGTAACCGTCTTTATGGTAGAATAAAAAAGTAATAATTCATTTCAAGGAGGAAATACTTATGAGAAAAAATTTCGGTGCCAAAGCCATCCTTTACCCTATGCCCGTGCTTATTATCGGCACCTATGACGAAAACGGCAAGCCCAATGCCATGAATGCCGCCTGGGGCGGAATAAGCGAAGAAACAGAAATATCTGTCTGTATAAGCGATACCCATAAAACCGCAGAAAATGTTATAAAAGCAGGTGCTTTCACCGTAAGCATAGCAGACAGAGAAAACATCGTCGCCGCTGACTATGTAGGAATCGTTTCAGGCAATAAGGAGCCCGACAAAATTGCAAAATGCGGCTGGACTGCAGAAAAGAGTGAATTCGTCGATGCTCCCCTTTTCAGAGATCTGCCCTTGGCTCTGGAATGTAAGCTCATCAGCTATGACAAAGCTACCTGCCGTCTGGTAGGTGAAATAGTGAATGTCTGTGCCGATGAAAGCATTTTAGGTGCTGACGGCAAAATTGACCTTGACAAATTTTCACCCGTAACATACGATCCCGTTCATCACACCTACCGTGTTTTAGGAGAAGTAGTAGGAAAAGCTTTCTACGACGGAAAAAAGATCAAATAAAGAGAAAGGGAAAAATATGAGTAGCGAATTAAAACGGACCTATGTCCCCTTTAATGAATGGAAGGAAAAATCGAAGCAGACCGAATACACAGAGCCTACTCCCCTGCTTAATAAGGACGGCACACTTAATGCGCGGGGCTGGGCAAGGCACAATGTTTTCGAATATGACCGCAGTCTCGTAAAGCGTGAAAGGCTCATAAGCGGAAAGGAATGGGACTACTACACTGTTACCGACGGACAGAAGCAGCTGCTCGTTTCCTTCGCAAATGTAGGCATAGGCGGCTTTATGGGACTTCGCCTTATCGACCTTCACACAGGTGAGGTACACGCTGACGGCTCTAAAATTTTCGTGGGCGGCAAAGCCTGTCTTCCTCTCAATAAGGTGGATGTGCCGGGCAGATTTACTTATAAGTCAAAGGGTACTGAGTTTGACTTTCATACCAAAGATACCGAAAGAACTGTTTACTTTAAAACGGTACATCAGGGAAAGGAATTATCCTGCTCACTTTCTATGGATATTCCCGAGGGACTCGAAAGCATTACCACCGTACTCCCCTTTAAGGGTGATGATACGAAGTTTTTTATGACCACCAAGCAGAACTGTATGCCCACCTCAGGTGTTTTCCGTTTCGGTGATTACACCTACGAATTTACTAAGAATAAATCCTTCTGCTCTCTCGACTGGGGTAAGGTAAATACTCCAAGAAAGCTCGTATGGTACTGGGGAAGCGGTGCCACATACCTCACCGACGGCAAGGGAGAAAAGCACATTTTCGGATTTGAAATAACCTGGGCTATCGGTGATGAAAGCCACGCCACGGAAACCTGTCTCTTTTACGACGGCAAGGTGCATAAAATAGGCGCTGTGGATGTGGAGAAATTCCCTAAGGGGCGCTTTATGGAGGACTGGAAAATAATCTCTGAGGACGGACGCTTCAATCTGACTATGAAGCCTCTAAGAAACAATGTCAGCGACCTTAATCTCGGTCCTGTAGCAAGAATGAACTGTAACCAGATTTACGGACTGTGGAGCGGTGATGTCACTCTCGATGACGGCACGAAGCTCGAAATAAAGGATATGTTTGCTTTCTGTGAATATGTAGAGAACAGATGGTAAAATTACAAAAAAGGGTTGTAAAAAAACTAAACATTCCCTGAACACTTTAAAATAAAGAAGATTATACTGAAAAATCCATTGTAAAAAGTCTGATTTTTGACTTTTACAATGGATTTTATGTTTTAAATAAACTTTTATGCTTTTCCGCTCAAGCCGCTCGGGCTCATACTTTGGCTC
>JAFSDF010000172.1 GCA_017436375.1 Clostridia bacterium
AATTATCCCTGTAGCTTTCTTTGCACTCACAGCAGGTATGTATGTCATAGCCCTCAGATGTACAGGTAGGTAATTTTTTTGTTTTTATATAGCTGTGCTTTTTCGCAGGCAGCTCCTTTTCCGTACTGAGACCGCATACTGAACAGAAATAAAAGCCTTTTCCCGCATCGGTACAGGTAGAGGGTATCTCATAAACAGGAGTAAGACTGCACTTTTCTCTGCCGTTTACACCTTTGTCAACCGTACCGATTTCTCCGCACCCGTTAAGACAATAGTAAGAATGAGACATATCACCGTTATAAACAAGATTACTTCTATCATCAGCAGGTGTAAAATTATGGTTACATTCCGTCTGTGCATTTACGCTGAATATCATTAAAACAGTAATGCAGAACACAAATGAAATTACACAAGAAGCTTTCCTGCACATAGTCCATCCTCTTTCCTCGTCAGGTACTTTGCCGTCATTATACATCAAAAGACAAAAATCGTCAAATTTCTTTTTATAAAATCCCTTTTCCAACATCTGTATATATTAAAACGACCTCATAAAGTCAATAATTATTTTAACGGACTTTCTGGGGGTAAGAGATTTGAATTATTATAACAAGGTGGAAATATGCGGTATAGACACCGCAAAGCTGAAGGCACTGAATGAGAAAGAAATCACGGAGCTTATGATAAAAGCCAAAGCAGGCAACCAAAGAGCGAGAGAGGAGCTTATAAACGGAAATCTGCGACTGGTTTTAAGTGTAATACAACGTTTTACCTCGAGAGGCGAAAACATAGATGATCTTTTTCAGGTGGGCTGTATCGGCCTTATCAAGGCTATAGATAATTTCGATGTAAGCCTTAATCTCAGATTCAGCACCTACGGCGTACCGATGATAATCGGTGAAATCAGAAGGTATCTGAGAGACTATAATCCCATTCGTGTGAGCCGTTCAATCAGAGACACAGCCTATCACGCAATGCAGGTAAAGGAGCAGATAATCAACGAAACACAAAAAGAGCCGACAGTGGAAGAAATAGCTGAAAGATTAGGTGTAAAGCGTGAGAATGTAGTCATTGCCTTAGAAGCAATAGTAGACCCTGTTTCTCTTTATGAGCCTGTCTATTATGATGCGGGCGACACGATCTATGTAATGGATCAGATCGGTGACAGCAACAGTGATGTAAACTGGATAGATGAGATACTGCTGAAAAAATCAATAAATGACCTGGGTGACAGAGAAAAAAGAATACTTTCTCTCAGGTTTATGAACGGTATGACACAGACAGAGGTGGCAAAGGAAATCGGTATTTCACAGGCACAGGTGTCGAGGCTCGAAAAAGGTGCTATGGAAAAGATTAAAAGTCACCATAAAATCTATATATAAAAACTCGGTGCACCAGTCAGCTTCTTTTGTGTCACCCAAAACATTACGAAAGCTCCCCGAAATACATGAGTATAACGGGGAGCTTATCATTGCCTTTAAGTAGCACCCTGATGAAGCGGTGCCCATAAATTTTATTTCAGCTTTTCCGATGAAAAAGTATAAGGTAAAATCTCACCTAAAGTAAGTGAAAGACAGTCATCTCCGTTTTTACCTATAAGAACACGGAAGCTTTCATCGCAGAATTCAGCCATTACCTGTCGGCAGACACCGCAGGGTGTAAAGTAATCCTTGAAATCAAGCTCCTTACCGCCAACTATAGCTATAGCCGTAAACCTTCTCTCGCCTTCACTCACAGCCTTAAAAAATGCTGTTCTTTCGGCACAGTTAGTCGGTCCGTAGGCGGCATTTTCTATATTGCAGCCGAGATACACTTTTCCGCTCGCTGAAAGCAGAGCCGCACCCACAGTATAGCCGGAATAGGGTACATAAGCATTCTCGGCGGCTTTTTTAGCTAAAGAAATAAGTTCTATGTCCTTCATTTTTCATTCTCCCGTAATTTCGTTTTTAAAGCTTTCACCGCTGATTTCATTTTTCACATCAAATAAATCCGCTATTGTCCT
>JAFSDF010000173.1 GCA_017436375.1 Clostridia bacterium
AAGCACATTAACGGTATAGTCAACGAAGAAAGTTTTATGCAGCTCTCTCAAAAATATGAAGCGGAGCGTGATGAGCTAAAAGTTAAAATCAGACAGTTCAGGGATGAGCTATCTGAAATTGAAAATCTTCGTACAAGCAAAGAGCAATTTACAATGGCTATTCGTAAGTTTATGCAGATGGAAACTCTTACACCTGCACTCTTGAATGAACTGATTGAGAAAATCGAGGTTCATTCTATCGAGGGCAAGGGTAAGAACAAAACACAGAAAATCATAATTCATTATCGCTTTATAGGGGTTATTGATAATCCTGTTAAAGAGGAGAATATCATCCTTGAAGCAAGACAAGGCGTTGCCGTTGAGTATCTCACGGCATAACAAAAAAAGAGCAGGCTCAAAACCTGCTCGATACATAACAAACTATATTAAATTAAGCTGTGAGGAAATGAAAAAAGAATAGTGAGTATTCACTTGTGTTATGAATACTCACTATGGTCGGAGTGACGGGACTTGAACCCATGGCCTCTTGGTCCCGAACCAAGCGCGATACCAAACTTCGCCACACCCCGAAGTGCTTAGTGTATTATACACGAAGGAAACAGAAAAATCAACTGTTTTACAGAAAAAATATTAACTGAAATAAAAGGCTCTGCAATCTGTTATGTGACTGCAGAGCCTTTGATTTTATCGGCAAAGTTTCATTTTACCCTTTCGTATACAGTCTTAGCACCGGTGTAAAGAAGATAGAGAGCTACTATAGCCGAGCCTATCATATCAAAATAAAACGAAACAGGCGAAGCGGGTGCAATTGCAACAGATAAAAGTGCTAAAGTAACACAGGCATCTACCAGACTTTTAGCACGATAAAGTCTCGCCTGAACTTCAATTATAGCATTGGGCTGTTCTCTGTTAAGACGGGTATACTTAATCCAGAACGCAGTGTTTGCTATAACACCTAATACCGCAATAACAAGACCGGGAATAACATTTCCTTTTTCTTCTGTCTCTGAGAAAAAAGAGAGCACAAACATAATTATTCCGCCGATGCACATCGTTGCCCCTACAAAAATGTTTGACATTTTTTCGAGTCGTTCTTTTCTCTCTGCATCATAAGAATCTTTAGAAGTGATCTTATACACAATATAGGCCATAATTATGCCCAACAGCTCTGAACTGCGTCTGACAAAATCAGCTATCTGGGTAGAGCTTCTTCCAGAAAGAAGACCGAGGCCGACAACAAGAGGTCCCGGCGAAGACATAACGACAGACATCAGTAATGTTTTTCCGCCCGAATTTTTATTATTCATAATCAGCCTCCGAATGCAAGTGTGAGTGTGTCAACTACCACCATAGCAGCCAACGGACAGATAACGGTGTCCAGACCGTTTTTGGAATAAAGCTCAGCTATAGCACTTACTGCGGCGGTAACGACGGAAATAAGGATATAACTTATCGGTGACAGTCCGCCTCTGGCAGTAAGAACAAAAGCGACGCTGAAAAACGACGAAATAAACATAGCAGTAGTTCCCTCATAGCTTTTCTTGCCGTCAGTGTGCTTGTCGTGAATTTTATGCTTACCGTATTTTTTGCCGACGAGAGCAGCGAAGGCGTCTCCGACACCCCAGGCAAGTATACTGGCAACTACAAGGTATCTGTCACCGAGAAGTCCCCAAGAAACGGTAATTACTACCGCAAACATAGTAAACACCAGCAGCAGGCTTGATTTTAATTCACCTTTTTTTCTCTCTGTGGTAAGCTCTGAAAAATTCTTTAAATGCTCAAATACCAGCAGTATAGGATAAACTATAACCTCAAACAGAATAGCTCCTATAGCCGAAATCCACCAGGTATCAAAGGCAAATACAAACACAAAAATCGATCCGAGCAGAATAAAATGTAAAGTCTTTCTGAAAATTTCATCCGGGATCTTAATAAGCAAGCGTGCCGTAAGTGCTATCGTAGCCACCACAGCAAAATAGATGCTGAGTACGGCATATCCGTGTATCAGTTCCTGCATCATATCATTCCTTTTAACATAGTTTACAAATTAATTGTTTTATCATAATTTCTAAAAAAACAATTACAAAATTCAACTATTTGTTACATTCTTCGTTTTCGGAATAAAGCATAGAATAATTATATACACTTCCTTTTTTTAATGTCTGCTTCGATATTACTCTGAAACCAAGATTTTCATAAAGAGACAGATTATCTGGATTCTGTGTTTCGAGGCCAAGATTGTAGCCGAGAGGTACCAGATCGGCTATTCCCTGCTTTATCAGTGTAGTGGCTATACCCTTGCCCTGAAACTCTTTCCCAACGAAAACAGGCTCAATGAGAAGTGTATTTTCAGGAAAAACCGACAAATCACGCCTCGAATATATAACAAGTGTCTTTACAGTAGAGATCCAGTAAACCACAAGAAAAATCCAATGGTAGCACTTAAGAAAATCAAGAACCGTATAATCATTTTTTGCATCTCGCCAGATGCACATTCCCCTGTTGTCCTTATCAAGATAAATGTAATCGCTGCCGTTTGACGAAGAAAAACGCTCCATCATAAAATGATAGAGGAAACGCTTCCTGACAGCGGGCACCTTTGTGCAGCTTTTATGTACCGGATCCTCCATATATGCATCTGCAGCCATAAGCGACATTTCCTTCAAGGTCTTTTTATCAAGCTTAATTTTTTTCATAAAAATTTCTCCCTTTTTTGTTGTAAGACAAATTAATTCTAAGCTTTTTAATCATAACACACAATCCGAATAATGACAATAAGAAAAATAAAAGCCGCGGATTTTCCGCGGTTTTTATTTAAATTTCTTTCAGGGCCGCTTCCATAGCCGACAGACCTTTATCAATTTCTTCATAGCTTACAGTAAGGGGAGGAAGCAGTCGCACCTTTGATTTAGCAGTAAGAAGTAAAGCACCTTTTTCTATGGATTTTTTTACCACATCAGCACTTTTTACCGTATCGTCGAGACGAATTCCCATCATAAGTCCGAGCCCGTCAATACCCTCTACATGCGGCATAAGCATAATCTTTTTACGCATATACTCCCCTTTTGCTTTTACTTCGTCAAGAAATTCTCTGTCAAGTCTGGAAAGTATATATGCAGCTCCCGCGGTAGCTACAGGATTTCCGCCAAAGGTAGTAGCATGGTCACCTGCACCGAATACATTTTCAGTCTTTTCACCAAAAATGATACAGCCCAAAGGCAGACCTCCGCCAATTCCCTTGGCTGTGGTTACTATATCAGGAGTAATATCGTAATGCTGAAAAGCAAACAGCTCTCCTGTCCTGCCCACACCCGTCTGAACCTCATCTACTATAAAAATAAGATCATATTCCTTGCAGATGCTTTCGATCTCTTTTACATACTCAGTATCGAGAGGCATCACACCGCCCTCTCCCTGGATCAGCTCAACCATAACGGCACACACAGTACCGTCAAGAGATTGCTTAAGTGCCTCAATGTCATTGGCAGGCACGAACTCAAAGCCATCAGTAAAAGGAAAGAAGAACCTGTGGAAAACATCCTGACCAGTAGCAGACAGAGTGGTAACAGTTCTGCCGTGAAAGGAGTTTACAAGTGTGATGACTTTATTTCTGCCCTCACCGTATTTATCATAGCTGTATTTGCGAGCACATTTAATTGCACCCTCATTACTTTCAGCACCGCTGTTTGAGAAAAATACCTTTTTCATTCCGGTCCTCTCACACAGCAGTCCTGCTGCGTCAATGCAGGGCTTGGTATAATATAAATTTGATATATGCTGGAGAGTGTTAAGCTGAGCTGTTACAGCATTTATCCACCCTTCATCGCAGAAGCCGAGAGAATTTACACCTATTCCGCTGGAGAAGTCAATGTATTCTTTTCCGTCGAAATCATAACAGGTGGCGTTTTTTCCTTTTTCTATAGCTACGGGGAATCTGCCATAGGTACCTGCCACAAAGCTTTGATCAGCCTCTCTAATCACATCAAAATTACTCATAATCTTCACTCCCCTGCATAAGTGTTCCTATACCCTCTTTAGAAAACATTTCAATAATGATAGAATGAGGTACCCTTCCGTCAATCATAACTGCTTTCTTGACACCTGAGCGGATCGCCTTTTCACAGCTTTTGATTTTCGGTATCATACCTCCGTAAATCACTCCAGACTCGATAAGCGAATCAATTTCATCAATATGTATTTCAGGTATGAGAGAGTTTTTATCATTCACATCGTGCATAAGACCGGGTATATCTGAAAGTGTAATGATATTCTCCGCTCCAAGAGCCGCCGCAATTTCAGCTGCCGCCGTATCAGCATTTATGTTGTATACCTGACCGTTACTGTCAATGCCGACCGTAGCGATTACAGGAATATAATCCTCCTCAAGCACTTTTTTGATCGGCTTAGGATCTACAGACAGAATCTCTCCTACATAACCGTAATCAAAATCATCACCCACCAGCTTTTCTGCCTTGATCATTCCTCCGTCAATGCCGCAAAGACCTATAGCCTTGCCTCCGCAGACTCCGATGAGAGAAACGAGATCCTTATTTGTTTTACCGGCCAGTACCATCTGCACTACCTCAGCTGTATCGGAATCAGTGTAACGGAGCCCGCCTACAAACTTAGACTCTATACCGAGCTTCGTCAGCATTCCGCTGATTTCCGGCCCCCCGCCGTGTACAAGAACAA
Source organism: Clostridia bacterium (assembly GCA_017436375.1). Classification (GTDB taxonomy): domain Bacteria; phylum Bacillota; class Clostridia; order Oscillospirales; family Acutalibacteraceae; genus UBA6857. The sequence continues at coordinate 4,693 of JAFSDF010000173.1, forward strand.
TTTTAACACCGACAAGAGAAAGAAGGATAATATCACTCATTACGGCCTTTTTCAGCTCAGGATTAATCATAGCGTTCCCACCGTATTTTACCACTACGGTTTTGCCGTAATATTTCTGTATATAGGGAAGAGCATCTGTAAGTATTTTCGCCCTCGTAGCATCATTCATTTCCATTACTGTCACCTCAGGTACGGTAATCACCGTTAATTTTAACATAATCATAGGTAAGATCACAGCCCCATGCAGTAGCTGAAAAATCACCCTGGTTCATCTCGATGTCAAGTATTATTTCATCCTCTAAAAGGATTTCCTTGGCCTTTTCCTCGGAAAACTCAATACCGAATCCGTTTTCACACACTTTTACCTTACCCTTAGACGAGGAAAGGTAAACATCTATCTTTTCGACAGAAAAATCTCCTTCTGTATATCCGATTGCACAGAGAATCCTTCCCCAGTTGGCGTCGGCACCGAACATAGCTGTTTTCACAAGCGAGGAACAAATAATGCTTTTAGCTATGTTTTTAGCTGTTTTTTCATCCGTACAGGATGTGACATTACATTCGAGAAGCCTCTGCGCTCCCTCACCGTCACCGGCAATAAGTCGGGAAAGCTTTACCGAAACAGACTTAAGAGCATCTTTAAACATTGCAAAGTCTTCATTCTCACAGTCAATATACGGATTCTCAGCTTTGCCGTTTGCCATAATGCATACCATATCGTTAGTGGATGTATCTCCGTCAACGGAAATCATATTAAAGGTGTCCTTCACTGTGTCTGAAAGAGCCCTCTGAAGAAGCTCTGACGAAATAGCACAGTCAGTAGTCATAAAGCAAAGCATAGTAGCCATATTAGGATGAATCATACCTGAGCCCTTACAGCATGCCCCTAAGGTTACAGTCTTGCCTCCGAGAATAAATGTAACAGCACATTCCTTAGCTACGGTATCGGTAGTCATAATAGCCTCGGCTGCATCGTGACCGCCCTCGGCACTCATCTGTCGGGCGAGTACATCAGCGCTTTCCGCGATGGGTGTCACATCGAGACTCATTCCTATTACACCCGTAGAAGCTACGATAACATCATTTTTATCAGTTGACATAGCCTTAGCGGCGATCTCACACATACGCTCTGCTTTTTCCACGCCATCGTGATTACAGGTATTCGCGTTACCGCTGTTTACGATAACAGCCTGTGCCATACCGTCAGAAAGATTGCATCTCGTAACAGTAATCGGTGCTCCGTATACCTTATTCTGAGTATATACCGCCGCCGCAGGACATCTGATCTCACTTTTAATCATAGCGAGATCCTTTTTGGTCTGATTTTTTCTGATTCCGCAGTGAATACCTGATGCCGTAAAGCCTTTCGCAGCAGTAACACCGCCATTTATAAATTCCATAATATTACCTCCATTATATGAGTGCCGTATCTATCGGGAAGCCAAGAGCAATATTCATATTCTCTATAGCCGCCGAGGATGCACCCTTTCCAAGATTATCAAAAACTGATGTAACGGTAATTCTGTCATCGTTACCGCAAAGACGGATTTTCATCTGATTCGTTCCCTCGAGTCCTATAGGAGAAATCATAGTGCTTTCAGCCTTGTGTACCGTAATAAATGTGCTGTCCCTGTAAAAATCATAATAAAAATCATAAAGAGACTCCAAGGTCATTTCCTTTTTAAAGGCCTTCGTAAATAAAGGTACGGTTACCGCCATCCCGCAGAAATAATCACTTACTATAGGAGAGAATACAGGATAGTCAGAAATTCCCGTTACAGCCTTCATTTCAGGAAGATGCTTATGTGTCTGACTGAGAGCATACTGTCGCGGTGTGCCGACTTCTTCCTCCCTTTCCGGATTTTCATATTCTGCTATCATTTTATTACCGCCGCCGCTGTAACCGGTTATGCTGTGGCAGGTCACAGGATAATCGGGTGAAATTATGCCTTCAGAAACAAGCGGATAAATCACAGAAATAAACCCGGTAGCATGACATCCGGGATTGGCGATTCGCTTAGAATTCTTTATATCCTCATAATGCTTTTCAGAAAGCTCGGGAAAGCCATAGGTCCATCCGTCGGCTGTTCTGTGTGCAGTGCTCGCATCAATAACTACAGTGTCCGGATTTGTCACAAGCTTAACAGCCTCCTTGGCCGCTTCGTCGGGAAGACATAAAAAAACTACATCACTCTCATTCATAAGTCGCTGTCTCTCTGATGCATCCTTGCGTTTACACTCATCAATCTCAATAAGCTCCACAAAGGGATGCTTTTCAAGCTTAGCTTTAAGCTGGAGACCTGTCGTGCCTGCCTGTCCGTCAATAAATACCTTTGCCATAAAATACCTCAATCTATATATTTATACATAAATTCTGCATATTTTAAAATATTATACATCAAAAACAAGGTTTGTCAATATATATTTGCATATTTATTTAATGTATATGCAAATAAAATATCAAATACGGAGAAAATCCTGCTGACTTTCTCCGTATACACTCTTAAAAAATATTTTCAACTACTGTTTTAACTGCTCTTACAAAAGCGGAAATGCGTGCGAGGAAAAGATTTTCATTGTGCCAACTGAATAAATTATCTGCCTGACCAATACAAATACGGTCAACGGGGAAAGAAGTGGATTTTATTTCAAACAAGGACTCAACCTGACTGTAACAGGTAGCTGCAGATTCATAAATGTGATAAACCTTATCACCGTAGAAAGCAAAATTCTGCACCGTAGGCGGAAGTGTATACACATCCCTCTCATTAATCTGCATATTATCTTTGCCATAGCTGTCAACGCTGTAAAGGTAAGCCTTGGAAAGATTCTTTCTGCCATAGGATGAACCGACCACAAGGCATGTCTCATCCTCATAATCATAAAAAGCTGCTCCGTTCGCCTTAGCAGGGATCTTTACTGAGGCAACCTCTTCGAGTCCGAGAAGACCTGTCTTATAGCCATTGAGCTCACCCTCAGCTTTTTCGTCGAACACACCAACCCATAAAATGTCGTTATGGTATGTTACAAAGGATGCAGTGCAACCGCAATCAAAACTATATTCATAAACAGCTTTTACGGTAAGTGATTTTGTCTGCATTGCAAGACTGATTTGTGCCGAGCTGATAACGCTGATCTGCTTATCTGAGCTTTTTGCAATATAGAGGTTTTTACCGTCAGTAGCAAGTCCGCCTACATGGTTAGCATCAGGAAGAAGGAGAGTTTTAAGATAAGCACCTGTTTCTCTGTCGAGAATATATATTACTGAATTATGTACCTTATGATTTTCTTCAGCATCGAGCTTATCTTTATTTTTGCCGAAGTTAATATTCTCCTCAAGATCAGCTTTATATCTTTTTATGCCGCAGTAAGCTGATATAAAAATGTAATCCTCACCTACACACATTCCCTGTGGAGTCATAGCACTGCAAATTTCATCACCCTCAAGCACTGTGCTTTCGAGGCCGGGAACTGCGTAGTAATCTTCCGTAATAAGCGAAAGGTCATTGAACGCCAGAATAGCAGCATTAAAACGGTTTTCATAGCGGTAATCCTTTGATGTTTCAGCCGCGGATACACCCAAAGTAAAGCAGGAAAATAAAAGAATTACCGAAAGAATTAATGATAATGTTCTTTTCATATTAATCACTCCATTATTTTATCTTCAATAATATATCATTTATACCGCATAAAGTCAATTACAATAGAAATAAATCCACCCGCAAAGGAGTGGATTTATAAGCTGAATCAAATTATTTAACCATTGAAGCGATTTCTGCTGCGAAATCGTCAACCTTCTTTTCGATACCTTCGCCCTTAGCGAAACGAACAAATTCTGCAACCTTGATTTCTGCACCAAGTGCCTTAGCTACGGAATTTACATAGCCGTTAACATCGCCTTCGAAAAGATCAGAACGAACAAAAGCCTGCTCAAGAAGACAAATTTCTTTAATCTGCTTGGAAAGACGGCCCTGAACGAGACCTACAAAGATCTTGTTTTCAGAAATCTCAGCCTTGTGAGAAACTGCAACCTCAGCAAGAGTAGCAAGAGCTTCCTTGGAAATGAAGTTAGTGAAATTCTTTCTCTGCTTCTGATCAAGTCCCTGATAAATAGCGATGTCCTCGTCGCTCCACTTCTTATCATTAGTTACTTCAGCGATAAGGCTGTTAAGTACAGGAACGGGAAGTGTTTCGGGCTTATTAAGAGCACTGTCAATAGTGATTGACTTCATCTTTGCGAGTTCCTCGTCAGAGATGTCAGCCTTGCTTAAATATTCGGGGCTCATAGCAGCAATCTGCATTGCTACATTTTTGCTCATTGCAACGAAATCAGCGTTAGAAGCTGTAGCATCATCAACATCGAACTTAACGAGAACGCCTACTGTACCGCCTGCATGGATATAGGATGCAGTGTGACCTTCTACGAGAGCAAATCTGCGGACCTTCATATTCTCACGAAGAGCAAGGAAAACCTCCTGAACCTCTTCGTCAACTGTTTTGTCAGAGTCAACTGCCTTAGTAGCAAGAAGAGCTTCAAGGTCAGCAGGCTTAGCGGCAACAACAGTTTTAACAACCTTAGAAGCAAGGTTTACGAAGGGAGCACCCTTAGCAACGAAGTCTGTCTCACAGTTGATTTCAACAAGAGCACCTGCGTTAGCATCGTTGTATGCAGCAACGATACCTTCAGCAGCTACACGGCTTGCCTTCTTTGCCTGAGAAGCAAGACCTTTTTCTCTGAGAATATCCATAGCCTTGTCGATATCGCCGTCAGCTTCAACAAGAGCCTTCTTACAATCCATCATACCAACGCCGGTCTTTTCACGAAGAGCCTGTACGTCTTTAGCTGTAAATGCCATAATAAAATTCCTCCTATTATTGTAATCTTTTCAAAGAAACCCCGTGTTATTACGGGGTTTAAATTTATAACTGAATTATTCAGCAGCTTCTTCAGCTACTGCTTCCTCAGCTACAGGAGCGTTTGATTCGCCCTGTCTGCCTTCGATAACTGCATCAGCCATAGCACCTGCAATAAGTCTTACAGCTCTGATAGCGTCATCGTTACCGGGAATAACGTAGTCAACTTCATCAGGATCACAGTTTGTGTCAACGATAGCTACGATAGGGATACCGAGCTTGTGAGCCTCTGCTACTGCGATTCTTTCTTTTCTGGGGTCAACAATGAAAAGTGCTGCGGGCTGCTTCT
>JAFSDF010000174.1 GCA_017436375.1 Clostridia bacterium
CAGTTATAACTACATCGGTATTCTTCCCGCCAATTTACTCTATGACATTCAAAAGGGAAAAACGGCATGACGAATCATGCCGTTTACCCAAAACTTATTATACTGTCTTATTGGAACACACCCTCGCGGTGGGTATTTTATTTATGCTTTGTCTTTATCAAGTACAGCTCTGCGCTCTGCATTCAACTTTCAGTTAGCCTTTGCCTCACAGTAAACACAGCGGTAAACTCTGTTCTCTCTGTCGGTGAGCATAAACTCCTGGCTGAGCTCCTGCTCTACAGAGGTGATACAGCGGGGATTTTTACAGCGGAGTACACCGTGCAGGGTTTCGGGCAGATCTACATGTCTCTTTTCAACGAGCTTACTGTCACGGATAACATCCACGGTAATGCCGGGATCGATATAGCCGAGAGCCTCAAGGTTAATATCGATATTGCTGTCGATTTTGATAATGTCCTTTTTGCCCATTTTTTTGCTGTTTACATTCTTTATTATGGCGATACTGCATTCGAGCTTATCAAAGCCTAAAAGGTTGTAAATTCTCATAGCGTTGCCTGCAGTAATATGGTCGATAACGAGACCTTCTTTAATGGAATCTATATTCATTATTTACTCCCCTTTCAGTCAAGATGTATGCCTAAAAGCTCCATAATGAGAGCCATACGGACAAACTTTCCGCAGAGTGCCTGTTCAAAATAACAGGCTCTAGGGTCATCGTCCACATCGGTGGAAATCTCATTTACACGGGGCAGAGGATGAAGGATGATAAGGTCTTCCTTTGCCTTGTCGAGCTTTTTACGGGTAAGAATGTAGCTGTCACGCAGACGGATATATTCCTCCTCGCTGAAGAAGCGCTCCTGCTGAACTCTGGTCATATAAAGAACATCCAGCTCGGGAAGCACAGCCTCAAGGTCTGTGGTCTGAACATATTCGATGCCGTTATTTTTTATAACATCCTTTTTGATATAGGAAGGAAGCTTCAGCTCATCGGGAGAGATGAGAACGATTTTTATGCCCTCATATCTTGCCAGAGCAGTAATGAGTGAATGTACCGTTCTGCCGAATTTAAGGTCACCGCAGAAGCCGATGGTGAAGTTATTCAGTCTGCCCTTTTTACGGCGGATGGTAAGAAGGTCAGTGAGAGTCTGTGTGGGATGATTGTGACCGCCGTCACCTGCGTTGATTACAGGCACGCTCGTAACCTTGGAGGCGACGAGAGGTGCACCCTCTTTTGGATGACGCATAGCGATGATGTCAGCATAGCAGCAGGCCATACGGGTGGTGTCTGCCACGCTTTCACCCTTGGAAGCAGATGATGATGCGGCGGCGGAAAAGCCTAAAACATTACCGCCGAGCTCGTACATAGCCGCCTCAAAGCTGAGTCTTGTTCTCGTTGAAGGCTCAAAGAAAAGAGTGGCAAGCTTTTTGCCGTGACAAACCTCGCTGTACTTTTCACGGTTTGCGATGATGTCATCGGCCACATCAAGCATTCTGTCTATTTCTTCGACAGAAAGGTCGAGAATATTTATCAGACTTCTCATTTTGTGCCTCCTATCCAACTTTCATCGGAAGGATTATCTCTGAACTTGAGAAGACGGGCGATGTCTTCGTTTTTAATGTAGCCTTCCTCTGCGGCTACCTCGGCTACTGCATCGAGGTTTGAAAGGCTGTGATTGATAACATCGGCTGCTGCCATTCTGTCGATGCCCTTTTTCATACCGTAGGTAAAGATAGAGGCGATACCTAAAACCTCAGCGCCTGCTTCACGCAGAACATCTACAACCTCTAAAACACTGCCGCCTGTGGAGATAAGGTCCTCCACTACGACTACCTTCTGTCCCTTTTCGAGCTTACCCTCGATCTGGTTTCCTCTGCCGTGGTCCTTATGACCGCTTCTTACATAGCCCATAGGAAGGCCGAGGATGTGACCGACGATAGCGGCGTGTGCGATGCCTGCTGTGGAGGTACCCATAATAACCTCACAGTCGGGATAATACTTAAGAATAGTTTTAGCAAGACCTGTTTCAACATCTGTTCTTACCTGAGGTGATGTGAGGGTAAGTCTGTTGTCACAGTAGATGGGGCTTTTGATTCCGCTTGCCCAGGTGAAGGGATCTTCGGGGCGAAGGAAAACTGCACCGATGGAGAGTAAGTCTTTTGCGATTAATTTTTTCATTGTAAATCTATCCTTTCGTTTTATAATTATCTGTTTTACATAGAGGCTTTATCAGCCTACGAACTCCTTAAGGCATCTTTCATAAGCGGCTACGGGATCCTCAGCGGCTGTGATAGGTCTGCCCACTACGATGTAATCGGAGCCGATTCTGTTTGCCTCAGCGGGAGTCATAACTCTTTTCTGATCGCCGATGTCACCGTCAGCAAAGCGGACACCGGGAGTTACTGTAAGGAAATCCTTGCCGCAGGTTTCGTGTACCTTCTCTGCCTCGAGAGGTGAGCATACCACACCGTCGAGACCTGCATCAGCGGCATTCTTTGCATAGTGCATAACTACCTTGTCGATAGGCTCTTTGATAAGAAGGTCGTTTTCCATGCTTTCCTGGTCAGTTGAGGTAAGCTGTGTTACGGCGATAAGGAGAGGACGGGTGCCGTCAGGTCTGGTGAGACCTTCGAGTGCCGCTTCCATCATACGCTTTGTACCGCCTGCGTGAAGATTACAGATGTCTACATCCAATCTTGAAAGCACAGCCATCGACTTTTTAACTGTATTGGGAATATCGTGAAGCTTGAGGTCAAGGAAAATCTTATGTCCTCTTTCTTTGATTTCCTTTACGATAGAGGGACCTTCAGCGTAGTAAAGCTCCATACCGATTTTTACAAAAGGCTTTTTACCCTGAAATTTGTCAAGGAAAGCGAGCACCTCCTGCTTACTGCTGAAATCACATGCGATAATAACATCTCTACCCATTAGTGAGCACCTCCGATAATTTCTTTTAATGATGATATGTTATATTTCTCCATTACCTGCGGTAAATCATTTATAATGTCACGGCAGGCAAAGGGATTTACCAGATTAGCGGCACCGACCTGTACGGCTGTGGCACCTGCGAGCATCATTTCGATGACATCCTCTGCCTTCGAAATACCGCCCATACCCACGATAGGTACATTAACCTTTTCATAAACCTGATAAACCATTCTCAGAGCTACAGGCATTATTGCAGGGCCCGAGAAGCCGCCCATTTTATTGGCGATAACAGGCTTTTTCGTTTTGAGATCAATTCTCATACCTAAAAGGGTATTTATCATACTGATACCGTCTGCACCCGCCGCTTCACAGGCGAGAGCGATTTCGGTTATATCCGTAACATTGGGGGTAAGCTTAGCCATAACAGGCTTTTTCGTTACCTTCTTTACTGCCTCGATAACTGCGGCGGCATTTTTTGCGTCTGTGCCGAAATTCACACCGCCTGCGTGAAGATTGGGACAGCTGATATTTATTTCGAGTATTCCCACCTGCTCCTCAGCATCAAGAAGCTTAGCGCACTCCTGATATTCCTCGATAGCAAAGCCGCCGACATTGGCGATAACCTTTTTATTGAACACTTCTTTAAGCTTGGGAAGCTCCTCAGCGATAACCTTATGTACACCGGGATTCTGCAGTCCCACTGAGTTAATCATACCCTGGGGGCACTCTGCTATTCTCGGTGTAGGATTGCCGAAGCGGCTCTCGAGTGTGGTACCCTTAAAGGAGAAGGAGCCGAGACAGTTTATGTCGTAAAGCTCTGCAAATTCATAGCCGAAGCCGAAGGTACCCGAAGCAGGGATAACGGGATTATCAAGCTCAAGACCTAAAAGGTCAACCTTAGTATTTACCATATAATTTCCTCCCTTTCCAGAACGGGGCCGTCCTTACAGATTCTCTTGTTTCCGTATTTGGTTTTACAGCTGCAGCCCATACAGGCGCCGAAGCCGCAGCCCATTCTTTCCTCGAAGCTGTATTCACCCGAGCCTACGGCTGTTTTTTCTATCGCCTTAAACATCGGCATAGGACCGCAGGTGTAGAAGAAGCTATAGTCCATATCCTTCATAGCGTCTGTAACGAAGCCCTTGACTCCCACAGAGCCGTCAACAGTGGTAATTACTGTTTCTGCCAAAGCGGAAAACTCCTGCTTGCAGAAGATTTCTTTTTCTTCATTAAAGCCGAGAATTACTGTGGGCTTTTTACCCTCTGCCACTAATCTTTTGCACAGACCGTAGAGAGGCGGAACACCTACACCGCCGCCGATAAGAAGCGGTCTGTCTCCGCTTTTAGAGGTGTCAAAGCCGTTACCGAGACCGACGAGGATGTCACACTTATGACCTTCCTGCCATTTACTCATTTTCTCCGTACCCTCACCTACTACCTTGTAGATGATTGTAACTGTTTTTTCGTCCCAATCGTAAACGGAAATGGGGCGTCTGAGATAACAGCCTTCAACCAGAAGATTTACAAACTGTCCCGGTCTTACGAGTGCAGAAGTGTCACCCGACAAAACCATACGGTAAACAGCGGAAGTAAGCTGTTCATTTTTCAGAACTTCATAAATACCCTGTGTCATTTCTTATATAATCCTTTCACCTTTGATATAAGTGTGTATAATCTTTCCTTTTACCTTGTAGCCCTCGAAGGGAGTGGCCTTACCCATAGAGTAAAAGTCAGCACTGTTAATGGTATATTCTGCATCAAGATCTACTACGGTAAAGTCTGCACTTTCACCATCATCGGTACCGCCGCCGATACCGAAGCGCTTTCTCGGATTAACAGCCATCAGCTCAATCAGCCTTTCGAGAGTGATAACACCCTTTAAGACAAGGTGAGTATAGAGAAGCGGGAATGCAGTCTCTATACCGACTACACCCATAAGACTGCCTGCCAGGCCTTTACTCTTTTCCTCGGCAGAATGAGGAGCGTGGTCTGTGGCTATCATATCGATAGTGCCGTCCTTTATACCTTCGATGAGGGCATCTCTGTCCTCTCTCGAACGAAGGGGCGGATTCATTTTAAATCTTCCTTCCTCCTGCAGGTCTTCATCGCAGAGAATGAGGTAATGAGGACCTGTCTCACAGGTGACATTCACTCCCTTTTTTTTCGCCTGACGGATGATTTCTACGCTTTCTTTGGTGGAGATATGGCATACATGGTAGGCACAGCCTGTCTCCTCCACAAGCTCAAGGTCACGGGCAATCTGCTTCCATTCGCTTTCACTGCATATACCCCTGTGACCGTGGGCTTTCGCATATTCACCGTCGTGTATGTAGCCGCCCTTAAGAAGGTCATTTACCTCACAGTGTGCTACTATCATTTTACCGAGGGATTTCGCCTTCAGCATAGCCTGACGCATCATATCATCGCTCTGTACACCTCTGCCGTCATCGGAAAAGGCGATGACATCCTGTGCCATAGCCTCCATATCGGAAAGCTCCTCGCCCTTCTCCCCTACTGTGATAGAGCCGTAGGGGTAAACATGAATACAGGCATCCTTTTCGATAATTTGGAGCTGTTTGTCAAGATTTTCTCTGCTGTCGGGTACGGGATTAAGGTTTGGCATAGAGCATACAGCCGTGTAGCCGCCGTGTGCCGAAGCAAGGGTTCCGCTTTTTACGGTCTCTTTATAAGAAAAACCCGGCTCACGCAAATGAACATGCACATCTACGAAACCGGGAAAAATATAATACTTATCGGAAAAATCAATAATATTTTCCGCTGAGTCCATTCGGGAAACAATAATACCGTCATTAATAAAAAGCGGGAGAGCGGACAATTCGCCGTCCTTATAAAGTTTTTTTCCTTTAAGGGATAACTTCATAATCTACCTCCTATTATTAAAAAACATCCTTTTGCTTTCCCGTTATTCTAACACATATAAACCTAAAAGTCAATGCAAAAAATGAAGTTAACATAAACTTTATTTTTTGTAAGGTTATTGATTTACAGACCTCTTTTAGTTTATAATAAGAATATCCCCCAAAAAAGGAGTTTTTAAAATGAAAATTACCGTTAAAGCCTACGCAAAAATCAATCTTATGCTTGACATATTATCTACACTTCCCAACGGCTACCACGACCTTTTTATGATAATGCAGTCCGTAGGAATTTATGACAGAGTTACCGTAGAAAAGACTGACAGCAAAGGTATAGAAATCACCTGCACCAAGGAAGGTGTACCCACAGATGAAAAGAACATCGTTCACAAGGCGGCGACGAAATTTTTCGCAGATACAAGCACGGAAAACACAGGCATC
>JAFSDF010000175.1 GCA_017436375.1 Clostridia bacterium
ATTAACTGAATAAAAACGCCTCCCTTTGTCTATACTAACTACAGTAAGAAAAGGGAGGTGAATTTCATGGCAAACGAAGGCGTAAAATGTACAGTGACAGAGTGTCAGTGGCATGTAGAGTGTGACAAGTGCAATCTTGAAAGAATCGAAGTAACACATGAAAAAACAGGTGCTGATTCCATCGCGACTCCTCACTTCTGTAAAAGCTATCAGAAAAAGAAGTAATACGAAAAAAAGGCTACCGCGGGTAGTCTTTTTTAATTTGTAATGTATCTTCCTAATTTCATCACCTTTTCTGAGAAATAATAAACAGAAGCCAGAGGTGTGAGGAGAATGTAATCCTCGTATTCTTTAATTTTTTCCGCAAGGTTCAGGTTAAGGTTATATTTTTCCTCACCCATATTGATTTCCAGCTTGTTTCCCGTATTTTTGATGCTCATAACTGCATAAGCCTTATCAAAAGTATTTTTGGCACTTTTCTGTGAGGCAGTGATGCTTCCCGAGGCGAGAAGCCCCAGACAGCATATAATCACACTCACGAACATAAACCGTGAAAGCAGCCTTTTCATTTCATCGTTCATAGTTATTCCTCGTATTTCTCTAAAATTTGGCTGACAGCCTTGCCAAGGCATCTGCCTGTATAAACCGCTTCGTCCAAGGTGCTGGCATCAGAGCCTATCTCTACCAGCAGTGAACAGGTGGTTAGATCCATATTATATTTCCGCGGACTGAAATAAAGAGGGCGGGTTATGCCTTCGAAAAGCTGTTCTAAGGTATTCTGCAGCTCTACAGCGAATACCAGATTTTTCTTCCATTCGGGGAAGCCCTCGATAGGGCCTCCTTCCTCCTGACAGCCTGAGATAATCATAATCTGTGCCGCCTTTTTGCCGTCTACGGTTGCCGTAGGCTTTATCTTTGTTCCGTCGGAGCGCTGAATGGCATCACGGTGGATGTCGAGCACCACCCGGAGAGAGGGATATTCCTTAAGATAAGCCTCGACGCTTTTTCTCGAATGTGCATAAGCTCCGTTATAGGAGCTGTCGTGAATGACCTTATCGTGAATGACCTTATAGCCTGCGTTTTCTATTTCCTCCACGATTTCCTCACCGACTCTGACCATATTTACGGCCTTGTCGTTGCTTCGGGTAGGATGCCCCACTGCGTAGAAATCCCTGTCAAGTATCTGATAGGTTTCTGTGGTATGAGTGTGGAATATGAGAACGGCAGGCTCTTGCTTATTAACACTCAGGTCAGATTTGGTCCTGAGCAGCTTTTTAATGTTTATGTCAGTCTTATTATTGACATTTTTAACTCTTACCAAACCGTATTTGTCCGTCACACCGTCGTTTTTGTAGGTGTACTCGGAAATCTTTCCGTCCTTTTTATCTTTTTTTGCCTTCTTTTCCGCATCCTTTATAAGGGCCGCAATATCCTCATCAGTGCGGTTAAATTTCAGCTCAGATACGGTTTGTACCGTTTTTTCGGTGGTGGTGACCTCTTTTTCAGTGGTAGAGGGAGAGGTAGTGGCGGGTTCCGTTAAGATAGGCAGAGTGGTGGTAATGGCTTCAGTGACGGGAGGGGAGTTCAGCTTCAGTCCTTTTTCGGGCAGATAGCTTCTTACACTTTCCACGGCTATCTCTGCCGCCAGTGCCATTACTGCGTCACTGAAAAAGAAAAGTATTATTCCCGAGAGTATCAGGGAGAGGAGGCACAGAGTGATTTTAATGACTTTATTTTTATTTATCTTCATAATTTTCCTCCGAACAGAATTAATCTATATATAATATATATTCGGAGTCTGTCCTTTTTACGACACTACGGCGAGAATATCTTCTCCCTCCATATCGGGATGCAGGGCAGTGTTTATTGCCATAGCTATGAGACGGGAGGCTCTTTCTATGAGGGCATCTACCTCCTTAGGAGTTACCATCATAGAGTCCTTCATATCGGAGCTTTTTATGGTGCTTTCATCGACTCCGGCCTTTTCCAGTATGTCAAAGGCAAGAGTCCGTCCGTCAACCACTGTGGGAACACCGATAGCTATGACAGGCACGCCTAAGGTTTCTTCGTTGATTGTCTGCCTGTGATTACCCACTCCCGAGCCGGGAGAAATGCCTGTATTACTCAGCTGCACGGTTCTGCCGAGTCTTTCCGTACTGCGGGCGGCCAGAGCATCGATGACGATAACGGCAGAGGGCTCTATTTTTTTAGCAATACCGCTGATTATCTCCGAGCTTTCCATTCCTGTTTTTCCCAGTACGCCGGGGACTATACCGGCTACGGGACGAAGTGAGGAAAGACCTATATCCCGTGCCAGCTCATCGGGAATATGTCTCGTGGCGAAAAGCAGAGATATGCATCGGGGGCCGAGCGCGTCGGGAGTGATGTCCTCATTACCGAGCCCCGCTACAAGCACACAGCCCTTACCCTTGGGGAGAAGTCCCTTCAGCTCATCTCTGAGGACATAGAGAGACGGGGAGAACAGATCCGAATTATTCGTGAAGGGTACCGTTTCCACGGTTATATAGGTGCCTATGGGCTTGCCGAGAGCTTTTTCTCCCTGCGAATTGGTGACGGTGATGGTGTCTACAGTAATGCCGGACACGGTTTTTTTATGGCTTATTACACCGTCAATGCTGTGCTTATCGATATATTCTCTTCTTTCCAGAGCCAAATCTGTACGAAAGTTCATAATATTTTCTCCTAAACTATTGCTTTTTTTACGATAATATAGTATTATTGTTGTCGCTTTGAAAAAAGTATATCCAATTTTGCAAAAATATCTTGAAATTTCTTTTAAAAGATGATATGATATACGATGCATATTGATGTAAATTAAGAGGAGGTGTAATGTTATGCCAAACATTAAATCAGCAAAGAAGCGTGTTCTTGTTAATGCAACAAAGCAGGCTCGTAACAAGTCAGCAAACTCAGCACTCAAAACTGCTCTCAAAAAGGCAAATGCTGCTATCGAAGCAAATGCTGAAGATAAGGATGTTGCAGTTAAGCTCGCAGTTAAGAAAATCGACCAGGCTGTTGCTAAGGGTCTTCTTCACAAAAATAACGCTGCAAGAAAGAAGTCTGCTCTTGTAAGCAAGCTCAATGCAAGCAAATAATTTTATTTGAAGATTTATGAGATGGGTTATGCCCGTCTCTTTTTCTTTTTTCTTTTTCCTGTAGGGAAAAAGAAAAATGCAGAATGCAAAATGCAGAATTGCGGTCGCGGATTTTTTTGCTGTATTTATCTGCTTTCTTTTCCGCAGAGACAGTCGAGGGATACAGGGTAAAGAGTAGATTATAATTTTTTCGGTTGGTGCAAAGGATAGCGGACTATCTTTGCTTATTTCACTGAAAATCTTCTTGTGATTGTCATTTTGTATTAAAACATCTTTTGTTTCTTGTTTAAATCGCCAAAAAATCTTTTACTGTCTATGAACTGTGGAAAAGGATAAGTGATTGTGATATAATTAAAAAGTTAATACTATAGAGTAATTTATCTGTAAAATGAAAGACGAGGAGGAGTTAAATTTGCTCTCAAAAATTAAACCGTTACTTTCAGATGTGAAAACCTATTGGAAAATTCCGCTTCCCGGTCGCTATATGACCTTTAAGGAAATAATAGCCTATGCCGGCGGCGGTATCGGTGCCTACTTTATCATTACTATGGCATCCCGGCTTATCGTAAGCACTACCAATCTTTTGGTAAGCGGTGCGGTGGGTATTTCTCTTACCGATATGTATGTCCTTTATCTTATATCCACCTTCGCCAATATTCCTCTTACGGCTGTGAGGGCCAATATGGTCGATAACTCCCGTAACAGAGCAGGTAAATACAGACCTTATCTTCTTACTATGGGTATTCCTACAGCAATTATCAGTCTGGTTTATGTATGGTTTCCCTATGAATCTCTCTATACCTGGTTCCCGAACCCTATTTTCGGTATGGAGGGCGGCTATTTTGTAAAGCTTGTATTGGTGCTTATTTTCAATCTTCTGCTCCAGTTCTTCTTTAACTTCTTTAACGATGCATTCACAAATCTCATCCATGTTCTTTCTCCGAACACTCAGGAAAGAACAGATGTACTTGCAGTTAAGGCGGTGGTTTATTCTCTTGCACCCTCAATTATGAATATCATCACGCCTATTGTTGCTAAGCGTATTGCAGACAATAATGTATACGATATAGCTGTTTTACGCTTTACATATCCGTTCTTTGCTGTTTTCGGTATTGCACTTACCATTTTCATTTTTGCAAATACCAGTGAGAAAATCATTCAGGCCAGAAGCCGTGTCGTTCAGGTACGCTTTGTTGATGCCTTTAAGGAAGTAGCAAAGAATAAATATTTCTGGATTATTGCACTTGCAGGCTGGCTCGGCTTCCTTGAGGGCGCTTACTCAAGCATCCTCGAATGGTCAGTAACCTTCGGTCATGTAGGTGACGGTGATCAGCTTGCTCTCATTTATACCATCACCGGTAATGCTTCACTGTGGGGTATGCTTTTAGCTCCCGTAGCAGTAAGAAGATTCGGTAAAAAGAAGGTTCTCGTCGGTGTTAACCTTATGAATGTTATCTGTATTCTCGCTATGGGTATCAGAAAAGAAAGCCTTATATGGCTTACCGTATGTATTTACATCAACTATCTCTTCGGTGCCTTTGAGCAGATTCTTTCTCCCGCCATTCAGGCTGACATCCGTGACTACCATCAGTATAAGACAGGTGTCCGTGTTGACGGTATGTTTGCCACTGTCGCTACCATCGGAGGTATGGTAACTCTTATAACCTCCTCGGTACTTCCCTTCGTTTACGAAAGCTACGGCATTTATGAGGGTAACGGCTACGGCACAGGCGGTCTCGGAATTCTCGACATAAATACAGGCGAGCCCGGCCTTCTTCCCAAGGTCATGAATGCACTTATTGTTATGGCCGCTGTCGGAGCATTCCTTAATGTTGTTCCTTATTTCTTCTACGATCTTCACGAAAAGCAGCAGAAGGGCATCGTCCGTGCTCTTAAAATCCGTGCGATGTTTGAGGACTACGGTAACGGTGTGACCAATAACAAGACTATCATCGAGGCTATTGACATTATCAGAGATGCCCGTGAAAAGGTAAACAGTGAGCTTGTAGCTGTCGATAAATCTATGGGCAAAAAAGAGCGAAGCGCAGCTAAGGAAGCAAACGAGGAAATTGAAATTTCACGCTTGGTTTGTGCAGAGCTTGAAAAGTTCGAAAAGGGTATCGATAAAATTAAATACGAAGAAAGCCTTACATTCTATCAGGGCGGTCTTATGGGACTCTATGAGCTTAAAAAGGAGGATATCCTTACAGAACTCGCTTCTGCCAGAGAGCTGCCTAAGGCAACTGCCGAGGAAAAAGAATACCGCAAGTACAGAATCGATACTGCGAAGAATAAGCTTTCCGCACGAAAGGCTATTGATAAATATTACGGTACTCCCGAAAGCTTTGTTCAGCCCGGTTATGAGGAGCTCGACAGACTCTTTGACAGAGAGGACGAGCTTAATGCAGAGCTTAAAGCTCTCTATGAGGCTAAGGCTGCCGCCAAAAAGGCGAAGGATTCCTACGCTCTTAAGGACATCGGTGAAAAGCTTAAGGCATACGAGGATGAAAGAAAAGAAATCCAGAAGGCCACAAAGGCTGAAATGGATAAGCATGCCTTCTTTGCCCGCGCCGCCAAACCCTATCTCGATGCTGAGCGTATCGTAAAAGAGAAGGAAAATACCACTCACTTCGAGGAAATCGCCGCTAAGTATGACGAGGCAAAGGCCGCAGAAGAGGCTGAGCTTCAGGCACAGTTGGAGGAAGCAAAGCGTCTCGAAGCTGAAAAGGCTGAAAAGGCCGCCGCAATCAAGGCTGAAAAAGTCGCTGCCAAGGCAGAAAAGAAAAACAGATAAAGTAATCGGATCCGGTTACCGTCGTATTGGTAATGTGGATGTTATATTTACGAATAAAAAAGGAAGTTCATATAATGAAGATTTTAGTAATTAACGGAAGCCCTAAGGGCAAATACAGTGTAACCCTCCAGTCTACGGAATACCTTAAAATAAAGTTTCCGTGGATTGATTTTGATGTTATTCACGCAGGTCAGCAGATCAAAAGAATAGAAAAGGATTTTTCCGAATGTGCCGAAAAGCTTGCTGAGGCAGACCTTATAGTTTTTTCCTATCCTGTTTATACATTTATTGCTCCCTGTCAGCTTCACCGCTTTATCGAGCTTATGAAGGAAAATAAGGCAGATGTGAAGGATAAGTTTGTTTCACAGATAAGCACCTCTAAGCATTTTTATGATATTACTGCCCATAACTATATCAGAGATAACTGTATGGATATGGAAATGAAGTATGTAAAGGGCCTTTCTGCGGATATGGATGACCTTACCACCGATAAAGGTCAAAAGGAGCTGATAGCATTTTTCAGATACCTTATGCATTGCTTTGAAAATGACCATTATGAGCCCCTGATGAAAAAGGAAAAGGCTAAAAAGCCCGTTAAGGTTACTCTCGGCGAAAACAGAGAAAAGACCGAAACGGGAGAAATCGCTATTGTGGCTGACTTCGATGACAGCGACAAACAGCTTATTGCTATGATTGAACGCTTTCGTAATTCTCTGACTATGAAAAGCAAGGTTATAAACCTGGCGGAATACCCCTTTAAGGGCGGATGTCTCGGCTGCTTTAACTGTGCAGTCAGCGGTAAATGTGTTTATAAGGACGGCTTTGACGATTATCTTCGTAATGAGATTCAGTCCTCCACAGCTATTGTCTATGCGTTTAAGATTAAGGACCATTCAATGGGCGCTCTCTTTAAAATGTATGATGACAGACAGTTCTGCAACGGTCACCGCACCGTAACTATGGGTATGCCCGTCGGTTATCTTGTCAGCGGTGAGTACAGCAAGGAAAGCAATCTGCAGATGATTATCGAGGGCAGAAGCGAGGTAGGCGGCAACTTTCTTTGCGGTGTAGCTACCGATGAGATTGATCCCGACAGAGAAATTGACAGAATGGCAGACACTCTCGTTTATGCTCTCGCAAACGGACACACACAGCCTGCTAATTTCTACGGAGTTGGCGGTATGAAGATTTTCCGCGACCTTATTTTCCAGATGCAGGGCCTTATGAAGGCTGACCATAAATTCTATAAGGCACACGGTCAGTATGACTTCCCACAGAAGAAAATGGGCAGAGTTATCGCTATGTATCTTGTGGGCGGACTTATGGCTTCTCCTAAGGTAAAGGGCAAAATGGGCAATATGATGAATGAGGGTATGCTTATGCCCTATAAGGGAGCTTTGGATAAAGCAAGAGCTGAAAAGGGCGAAAAGGTGGAGAAAACCGACTTCAAAGCACTCATAGGTAAGAAATAATTAACACCATTTCAGCCTTCACTCTGTAAGATTTTGTTAAGAATAGCGAAACTTTCACCTGCAGGAAAAATCTTTTGAAAAAAGGTTGAAAAATATTGATAAATCGGTTAATATAATAAATGTAAAATTATATTATTCAATGAAACATTGGAGGTATTTATTATGTCAGTAAAAGTTGCTATTAACGGTTTCGGTCGTATCGGTCGTCTTGCTTTCAGACAGATGTTCGGTGCAGAAGGCTATGATGTTGTTGCTATCAACGACCTCACAAAGCCCTCAATGCTCGCAAATCTTCTCAAGTATGACACTGCTCAGGGCGGTTACTGCGGTGTTCTCGGTGAGAACCTTCACACAGTATCAGCTGACGACGAAGCAGGCACCATCACAGTAGACGGCAAAACCCTCAAGATTTATGCTATGGCTAACGCTGCTGAGCTTCCTTGGGGTGAAATCGGTGTTGATGTTGTTCTCGAGTGCACAGGCTTCTATTGCTCAAAGGCAAAGGCTCAGGCTCACATCGATGCAGGTGCAAAGAAAGTAGTTATTTCTGCTCCCGCAGGTAACGACCTTCCCACTATCGTTTACAGCGTAAACGAAGGCACTCTTACAGCTGAGGATACTATCATCTCTGCTGCTTCCTGCACCACAAACTGCCTTGCTCCCATGGCTAAGGCTCTCAACGACTATGCACCCATCCAGAGCGGTATCATGGCTACAATCCACGCTTACACAGGCGATCAGATGATTCTCGACGGTCCTCACAGAAAGGGCGATATGAGAAGAGCTCGCGCAGGTGCTGCAAACATCGTTCCCAACTCCACAGGTGCTGCTAAGGCTATCGGCCTTGTTATCCCCGAGCTTAACGGCAAGCTCATCGGTGCTGCACAGCGTGTTCCTGTTCCCACAGGTTCTACCACTATCCTTACTGCTGTAGTTAAGGGTGACGATGTAACAGTTGACGGCATCAACGCTGCTATGAAGG
>JAFSDF010000176.1 GCA_017436375.1 Clostridia bacterium
AGCACCATAAAAGCAGCTGACATCAAAAAGCTTCTCAATGATAAAATGAATGATGGTTACGCTTACAGTACGGTCAAGAAAATTCATGGAATCATAGGTGAGTATTTCAAGTTCCTAATCGAGCAGGAGCACATAGAAAAGAACCCTATGCGTAGTGTGCCGATGATAAAGAAGCCTAACTTCATGGCAGCTCAGGGTAAAGAAAATCTCCCCACCTGTGATACAGTAGTGGTGTTCACAGATGAGGAGATACAAAAGTTCAAAGAAGAATGTGTCAGGACTTGGGGAACAGGCAAGAGGATGTATCAGCAGTCAGCAGCATATATCCTAATGCTTAACACAGGCTTGAGGACAGGGGAACTCCTCGGACTTCTGAACAGTGACATCGACTTGGAGAACAGAGTTCTGCACATTAACCAAGCTGTGAAAGAGGTACAGAAAAGGGATGGTGTGGAGTTTGAATCAGGCAGAGAGATAGAGGTTGGCAAGCCTAAGACTGCTACGAGCAAGAGAACAGTGCCCCTTAACAACACCGCTGTTGAAGCCATAAAGGAGTTAAGAGCAGAGTTTTACTTCGGAGAGGACACACCTCTGGTATGTGACAGTAAAGGCAACTACACGAAACCAAGCAATCTCAGGAAGAGATATTACCGAATACTTGAAGCGGCAGGCATTGAACAAAAAGGTTTGCACTCTCTCCGCCACACCTTCGCAACCAACCTTGTGAATGGAGTCAAACAACCTGACGGTACAATAAAGTGCCTTACACCAAGACAAGCAGGTGACCTGCTTGGACACAGTACATCACAGATAACGGAGATGTATTATGTGAAAAGGGACAACTCAAGGCTTAAGGGAATAACAGATAGCTTTGAATTCTAAGCAAAGAAAAACACAGGGCATTGAGAAAACAATGTCCTGTGATGATGGAGTTTGTAGTAGGGTGTATCTCATATATATCTTTTCCGGCTTTTTCTTCAAAGTATTTTTTTAATCTAATATTTGAATCCCATTTTTCTTGCGGATAATAACCATATCTTTGCTTCACATCCCCCATACGCTCTTCAATATCGAACACACCCTCACTGCCTGCCAACGAACCACATAATTGAATTAATCTGTCATAATCACTCATATCCACTTTAGCAAGAGTATTTTTAATTAAATTAAGTTCTTCATCAGAAACATCAAATTTGCCGATGTATTCTTTTGTGGTTTGATTATTAAATGGATGTGTAAGGCAAATTTTAGCCACTTCATCATATCCCAACGACATCATATATGTATATCCGTCTGAAACATGTCCTAAATGTCTCGGAAGCAACCGGGCATAGAAGTGTAAAAGCTATATGATGCTGTCTGCCCGAACAAGTGCAGGCCACTGCCTGCTTTTTATGTATGAAAAATCGTCGAAAAATACACTTAGCAAAAAGCATAATACACATCAGCTTTTACTGTAAGATTTCCACATAACCGGTAAATTTTAGTTAAAATGTGCATAAAAACGGACAGCAAATCTGTATATATCGCCGTTTTTAAATTTACAGCTTATAAAACAATAGATTTTGTGACTATAATATTATATTATTAATTTGATTAGGTTTTTCTAACAAATACAAAAATTTTGAAAGGAGTAAAACAAATGAAAACCAAAAGAACAGTAAAGCTTATAAGCGTGCTTGTTGCGCTTAGTATGGTAATTTGCTGTATGTCCTCTGCGTTTGCCAGTGCATCGGCTGCGACTGTCAATGACAACGCATCTGTTTCTGCAATAGCAGGCTCTGTTGTTGAAAAAGACGGTTTTACATGGGACAATGCAACAGTTTACTTTTTGCTTACTGACCGTTTCAGAAACGGTAACACATCAAACGACCACTCATACGGCAGAACACTCGACAAAGACGGTAACCCGATTCCCGGCTGGGACACTGCTCCGGGCACATTCCACGGCGGTGACTTTGCAGGTATTACACAGGCTATCGAGGAGGGCTATTTCAGCGACCTCGGCGTAAATGCACTGTGGATTTCCGCTCCGTATGAGCAGACTCACGGATACTGCGACTCAGGCGCAGGCCACTTTGCGCACTATTCATATCACGGCTATTATGTGCTTGACTATACCGAAACAGACGCAAACTTCGGTACACCCGAGGAGTTTGAAACTTTGGTTGACACTGCTCACGAGCACGGCATCAGAGTTATTATGGACATAGTTATGAACCATTGCGGCTACAATACATTAGCTGATATGGAGGAGTATGGTTTCGGTACACTTTTAGAGGGTGCAACTGATTATAAGTATGTCATTGAAAATGTCAGTGATTTCAACAACCATATTGATTACAAAACATCAGCAGAAGACTGGGGCAAATGGTGGGGCCCCGACTGGGTAAGAAGCGGCCTTCCGGGATACACCGAGGGCGGCGGCAGTAACTTATTGATGAGCCTCGTCGGCCTGCCTGACTTCAAAACAGAGCAGACAACGCCTGTTTCAATTCCTGAGATCTTAAAGACAAAGTGGACAAAAGAGGGTACATACGACGAAAAAATCGAAAAGTACGGCAGTTCAAATACCGTAACAGGCTATCTTACAAGCTGGCTTGCCGAGTGGGTAAGAACATACGGTATCGACGGCTTCCGCTGTGACACAGCAAAGCATGTTGAGCAAAGCTCGTGGAAACAGCTCAAAACTGCCTGCGTAGATGCACTTGCAGATTGGCGTAAGAACAACCCTGACAAGCCGGGTGCAGACTGGCAGCAGGACTTCTGGATGACAGGCGAGGCTTGGGACCACGGCCTTGGCTATGATGACTACTATACACAGGGCGGCTTTGACTCCATGATTAACTTCGAGACCTGGGGCGCAGGCGTGTTTGCAAGTTCAACGGTTGCCGGTTTGTATCAGCGCTATGCTGATGAAATCAACACAAAGGAAGATTTCAATGCGCTTTCGTTCATTTCATCACACGATGCGGTTTTAACCCGTGGTGATACAAACACAATGATTTACACCGGCTCGGCATTTCTCCTGGCTCCGG
This sequence comes from Clostridia bacterium, assembly GCA_017436375.1. GTDB lineage: Bacteria > Bacillota > Clostridia > Oscillospirales > Acutalibacteraceae > UBA6857. The sequence goes on from JAFSDF010000176.1 coordinate 3,039, forward strand.
GCGGCGTTCAGATTTACTACGGTGACGAATCAAACCGTCCTATGTTTGATGGCTTAGCCTTTGACGGCGCCGGTGGTTCCGGTCACTCACTGCGCAGTGATATGAACTGGGACAGCCTTGACCAAACTGTTCTCGCTCACTGGCAGAAGGTTGGTCAGTTCCGTAACAACCATGTTGCAGTCGGTGGAGGCAGCAACACAATGCTTTCTGCAACAAGCGGCGTTGCATTTGCAAGAACTTATGACAAGAACGGTGTTTCTGACAAGGTAGCAGCTGTAATCGCAGCTTCTTCAAATGCAGATGTAACTATTGATGTTTCTACATTATGGAACGACGGTCAGCGGCTTATGAACACCTATGACCAGTCATCTGCAACAGTTACAGACGGCAAGGTAACATTTAACAGCGGTGCAAACGGAACAATTCTCATTCAGGAGCCGGACGGCAGACCTATTATGAGCGTAAAAGGCGCGGCAAAGTTCAAGGGTACACAGACTGTTACGGTATCACTTGAGGAATGTGACAGCGCAATCTGCTCAATCGACGGCGGCAATAAGTTCCTTGTTACAAACGGCTCAACCTTTGAAATCGGTAAAACTGCTTACGAGGGCGACACAATCAAAATCACACTCGAGGCAACAAACGAAAAGGGTTCATCAAGATCGGTTGCATCCTTCTATAAGATGTTTGAGAGCGAACAAGTGCCGACAACAGGCGATCCTGATTCTACAGTTCCTCCTCAGCAAGCAAAGCTCTATGTAAAGAGCGACAGCGCACCTTATGTTTATGCCTGGACAGGTACAAACACAGATCTTTGCGGTGCTTGGCCGGGAAGACAGATGACAGAAAAGAACAGCGACGGCTACTATGTTATGGAGTTTGACACAACAGATACCTACAATGTTGTTCTTAATAACGGCAGCGGCTCACAGAGCCGCGACTTTAAAAATCTCAACGGAGATACATATCTTGAAGTTCCGTCAGGCAATTACGCTGCAGCAAAGGTTATGAGCGCAATCGGTGACGATCCGTCTGAAAAGTCAGTTACACTCACAATTAAGCCGTACAGCCCTTCGGCAAGCTGTCATCTCTATGTCTGGACTGACGATAAGAGCGAACCGGCAGGCGGATGGCCGGGCATGAAACTCACGGAAAAGGACGCTGACGGCAACTATATATTCACAGTAAGCGGCTACGATAAGGTTAGCGCAATCGTAGGTACGGGCAGCGACAGCAAAAGGACCTCTGATATTACAGGCATTATCGACGGTTCCTTCATAGAAATAACAAACGAGGACTGCACAACCTTTAAACTCACTAAGCCTGAGATTGTTCTTTCAAAATTCCAGACGCTCAAGAAAGAGGCAAGAGAAGTACTTGCAATGACATCAAGCGACTATACTGCCTCAAGCTGGAAAAATGTTTCTGCTGTTATGACAACAGCCAATGCGCTCATCGCACAGGGCGAGGGCGTTGCAGACGAAGCACTTGTTGAAAGCACACTTGAGTCGCTTATAAATGCAAAATCAAAACTCGTGCTTGCAAATGCAGGTCTTTCATATGCTGTTAAGGGCAAAACTACAATAGTTGGTGTTGCAGTTCAGGATGCAGACATCACGGTAAAAGCGAACGGCAAGTCCTACACAACACATTCAGATGAAATCACAGGTAAATTTACTGTTGAGGCAACTGCGCTCACAGCTTCATCCGTAATCAAGATTGATGTTGAGAGAAAGGGTCTGTCGTCAGGAACATATTCATATAATATGTCAAACGGCGATATAACAAGCTATATTCCGCCTACGACAACTCCGCCGGAAACTCAGCCAACAACACCTTCTGAACCCACAAAGCCAACAACTCCCGATGTAACAGAGCCTTCATCTCCAAGCGAGCCAGAACCCTCTGTGCCTGCTTCAGATAAAGGAACCTTGGGTGATGTAAACGGTGACGGCAAGGTCAATATAAACGATGCAACCGCTATACAAAAAGCTGCGGCGGACCTCATCGAATTGACCACAGACGCACAACTTCGTGCAGATGTCAATGCAGATGGCAAGGTCAACGTAAAGGATGCAACTGCAATTCAGAAACACATCGCAGACATCGAAACAGGATTTCCTGTTGGCGAATCCATGGTTAAAAAAGTGAATAGCTAAATTCATTAACAGCCCCTCTGCCAATAAATGCAGAGGGGCTAACTTTCTCATTCCCCTGCTAAACGTCTGCTGCGGATGTGTATACAGACAGTATATTGTGCTTATGTTTAATATATAGGCACA
>JAFSDF010000177.1 GCA_017436375.1 Clostridia bacterium
GTTTTGTGGCTTCAATACAAGAAATTTTCATTTCTTACGAAACTGCGAAGCACTTTAAAATGCGAAATAGCTTTGCAAGAAAAGGCGAAAATCACCGATAATGCTGACGCATATCGGTGATTTTTAACGCGTTATTGTGAATTATTTCACATTTTAAAGAAATACTGCCTTATGGGATGTCGGCGTTAATTAAGCCTCTCCTTTTTCGAAAAGGGGAGGCTTTTTTTATTCTGTCTTTCCCTTTCTGTAATTTTTTTGAAAAAATTTTCAATTACTATGTAACTAAAGCCACTTTTCGATTGTCTATATATATGAAAGGACCTTTCAGCAGTATTTACGGAGGTGATAAAATGCATTCAGCACCCACGGGCGCGGAAACGAAAAAACAGAAGCTGACGGAAATATACGAAAAATACAGAAACAGAATGTATGTCACCGCCTGTCGCATATTGAATGATCCTTACCTTGCCGAGGACGCAGTACACGAAGCTTTCGTTGCCATTTCAAATAATCTCGATAAAATAGGGGACACAGACAGTATACAGACTGCATCCTATGTTATCAAGGCCGCCAAAAGCAGAGCACTTAATATGATAAGGCAGAAGGTGTGCGAGATGCCTACTCTCATCAGTGACGAGGATGCGAAGGAGGATGAGACAGCCCTTGACAGCATCTGCGAGAAGGAAAACTATTCCTACATAGTCAGCGCCATTCTTTCTCTGGACGAAAAATACAGGGATGTGCTCAGTCTTTATTATTTGAACGAGCTGACGGTGGCGGAAATCTCGCAGCTTCTCTCCCGAAAAGAGAACACCGTAAAGCAGCAGCTCGCCCGAGGCAGACGGAAACTCATATATATAATAGAAAAGGAGGCACTTAATAATGAAAAATAACGACATTCTTAAACTCGCTTTCGAGGAAGCGGCAGAAAAAGAATTAAATTCCCTCCCGAAGGAAGGGGACATAGTAAGAACTTATTCAAAGGAATTGGACAAGAAAATTGATAAGCTTTTCGACGAGGTGGATCAAGATAAGACTGCACCTGTGAAAAGAAAGAAATTCAGATGGGCAGCACTTATAGCGGCGGTGTTAATGTGTGTGACACTTACTGTTACCGTTTCGGCATCTGACCTGACACCTAAAGAGATGCTGATGCTTATGGGACTGTGGACAGAGCCTGATCCTGAAAATTATGTAAATGTTGACTGGGAAATAAAGGGAGCCTATGCGGCGGGCAGAGCTGAGGATGCACGCAAGGAAATTGTCTACGACGGTGAAGACATTGTTATCAGATATGTTATTGACGAAGGCGCCCATTCTGTACAGCAGGAAAAAGGACTTGTACTTTTCCTTGACGGTGTTAGACAGAAATTTACCGTAAAAAGCGGTGATGAAATAACAAAAGATACAGATATGTATGTTATAGGCGGAAAACCCGGCACGGTAGAATCCATAGAAATCATCTTCCAACCGAATATAGGTAAGAAAGGTGAAACTCTCGCACTTTCTGTCGGCTCTTTCGCAGACCCTGATGGCAGTGCAGTTATATGTACTTCCGAAAAGGGCACAAAGGATTACCATAATGATGAAGATCTGGACAGTATTTGCGATGATTGTCTCACAGATATAACCAAGGTGTACAGAGGCCCAAGAAGCTACGATCTTTCAAATGATGTTTTCGCCCATCTGATTATGGATGAGGATGCACCCGAACAGAAGGCTGTATGCGGAGATGTATTTGGTATGAAGGAATCTCCTGTTCACAAGAAAATACTTGATATGTATAATTATTATGACCCTTCAGATGACGAAACATATTATAATGAATATGATAAGCTCGAATCGTTGAATGCAGTTCTTTATAAGGATATAGACGAGACTCTTTATTATGATGACGGCACACTTCTTAAAGATACATTTATACTTCACGATACAGGCTTTACCACCAAAGGTGAAGAAAATGAGAAATTCACTCTTAATCTTCACGGTAAACCCGGTGAATACAGAGTAGCATTCTATATCGGCACAGAGGCACAGCCTGTTTTTGACGGTGCAGAAAATATAGATGTCACCATTAATGAGGGCAGACAGACAGAGCTTCCCATCGAGCTTGACACCTCAATGCTTCCCAAAGGCAAAAACAGATACTATGTTGTATACAGGAAAATGGGCAATAATCAATTTGAACACGGCTGGTGGTGGGAGTTCAAGATTTGCGAAGGAAACATAACTGTCGAATAAAAATAATAATCTCCCTTTAGGTATTTTCGGGGCGGATGCGATTATGTGTCCGTCCTGAAAAGTTGTTTAGGCCTCTCCTAAAAGGAGAGGTGGCTGAGAAGCAGACGGAGAGGTTACCACTGCAACCACACAGAAAACATTTATGTAGGGACACGGCTTGCCGTGTCCGCCAACAAACCTCAACCGTGCAAACCATAGGGCGGGATAAATCTGCCCTCCTAAAAATGCTAATATCACGTTAAAAATGTGAGGTAATACAATGAAAAAGAAAAGATTTGTTTTAACCAATATTATATATATACTCTTAACCCTTGCCGATCTTGGAATTACATACTATGTATCACCCGATTTATCTATGGAGGATAATTTTGTAGTAAAGAATTTGGGTTTCGGTTGGGGTATGCTTTTGCTTATTGCTGTAGCATCAATAGTTATTATGTTTACTGTTTCATATTATGACTGTTTTAAATATAAAACTGTTTACATAAAGAATTGCAAATATACGGAGTACTATTCACTAATTTGCTTTGACAGACCTGACAGGTTTTGGTCAGGTGTTCTGCCGAAACACATTAAACCTGAAATAGCAGTGTCGGGTTTTTCATTGCCGTGGACTATGAGTTTTTATCGGCTGTGGTGTATCTGTGAATGGGGAATAATAGATTTAAAAATTGAAAATATTTTTCCATACTGTATTTTAAGGATAGAATATTTAGCAGAAATGCTTTCGGTTATAATTGCAGTATGCTTATATTATCTTTGGTTTTATATTGAA
>JAFSDF010000178.1 GCA_017436375.1 Clostridia bacterium
ACACCGGTGAGCATATAGTGGACATAGCCGGCCAGAGTGGTTACATAGGCTATCTCGGGGACATGCTCCTCACCGTTGAGAATAGCCTGATAAATATGAGAGACTGTCCATCTCTGAGGGATATTGAAGCCGAGAGCCTCGGTGAGAGCCTCGGAGGCCTCACCTGTGGTGGTGTTTCTCCAGGTGCGGAAGGGTGTGAGAAGCTGTCCGTCCTTATCAAAGGCTAAATAGCCGTGCATCATAGCGGAAATACCCATAGCACCTGTGGCGGTGAGAGTACAGCCGTATTTTTCCTTTACATCTGCCTTAAGCTTTGAAAAGCAGGAGAGAAGAGCAGTATGGACATCGTCTAAGGAGTAGGTCCAGTAGCCGTTTTCCAGTTTATTTTCCCATTCGTGACTGCCTGAGGCGAGAGGGAGTGAATCCTCACCGATGAGGACTGCCTTGACACGGGTGGAGCCGAGCTCGATACCCAGAGCAGTTTTCCCCTCGGTTATCATTATTTTTTTATCCATAGCTTACCTCATCTGTAATAAACACTGCCGAGCCTGAGCTCTTTTTTGAAGTCGGCGATGTTTGTATTTTTGCCGATAACTACTGATTCGATGCCCATAGCATCTGCCCAGTCGCACATCTGCTTGGCAGTAAGGTCGTAGCTGAAGGCTGTGTGGTGTGCACCGCCCGCCATAAGCCATGCCTCTACACCTGTGTAGAAATCAGGTCTGGGTACCCAGAAATTGGTAGCAGTGGGGAGAGAGGGCATTTCCTTTTCGGTCTTTATGCAGTCAACCTCATTGATGATCAGACGGAAGCGGTTGCCCAGGTCAACAAGTGAGCAGGCGATACCCTCGCCCTCCTTTGAGGTGAAGACAAGTCTGGCGGGATCCTCTCTGTCACCCATAGATAAAGGCTTGCACTTGATGCCGATTTTACCGTCTGCGATGGAGGGACAGATTTCAAGCATGTGAGCCTGAAGGATGCCTTCCTTACCGGGAACGAGATTATAGGTGTAGTCCTCGAGCATAGAGGTACCCTTGGCACCCTCCATACCCTCGGTCATAATTTTCATAAGACGCACCATAGCGGCGACCTTCCAGTCACCCTCTGCACCGAAGCCGTAGCCCTTTTCCATAAGTCTCTGTATGGCCAGACCGGGAAGCTGTCTGAGAGCACCGAGATCACCGAAATGGGTAACGATGGCCTGATAGTTTTTCTCCTTGAGGAATCGCTCGAAGCCAAGCTCGATCTGAGCCTGAACCTCTACATGGCGACGGAATTCAGCGGGATCTCTGCCCTCGAGTATAATGTCGTATTTTTCATAGTATTCGTCGGTGAGAGCCTTCACATCGGAAACGGAAACTGCGTCCACGCTTTCAGCGATTTCATTTACGGGGTAAGCATCGATTTCCCAGCCGAATTTAAGCTGAGCCTCTACCTTGTCACCCTCGGTAACGGCCACATTTCTCATATTGTCAGCCACTCTCATAACTCTGATATGGCTGCTCTCTGCGATACCTACGGCAGTTCTCATCCAGGCGGCGATTCTTTCCTTGACTGCCTTGAGAGACCAGTGTCCTACGACAGTTTCTCTTTCGATACCCATTCTCGAGAGAATGTGAGCATATTCCCTGTCACCGTGAGCGGACTGATTTTCGTTCATAAAGTCCATATCGATGGTGTCGTAGGGGATTTCCTCATTGAACTGTGTATGTAAGTGTAAAAGAGGCTTTCTGTATTCCTGATGGCCTAAAATCCAGCTTTTGGCAGGAGAGAAGGTATGCATCCAGGTGATAACACCGGCACAGCTTTCGTCTACATTTGCCTCGTTAAAGGTTTTTCTGATAAGCTCGTTAGTGATAAGTGTAGGCTTCCACACTACCTCATAGGGAAGGATGCCGCTTTTATTGAGCTCGTCTACGATGATTTTTGAATGCTCTGCCACATTACGGAGACATTCGTCACCGTAAAGATCCTGTGATCCTGTGCAGAACCAGAATTTATATGCTTTCATTTCTTTTTCCTCCTCGGATATAATTGTACAGAATAATAATAACATTTCGTAAGTTGAAATGTCAATAAGGGAATAAATAAAAAATACCCCTCGGATCTTTCTTTCTCCGAGGGGCACGGGCGCCACTTCCTTACGAAGTATCGCCCAAGTGCCTTTGATTTTTAATTTTTACTGAGGCCGAAGCTTCTTTACCCGCGTCATAGCTGAGCTCATAGGCCTGTAGAGAAAAAGCATCAGTATGAAATTGGCTGCACCGTGTACCAGATCCCAGGGAATACCTGCTATCCACCAGGCGAAGGCGGCGGGAATGCTGCCGAGAAAAAGGCTTTTGCTTATGGCACAGAAAAAGCCGAAAAGCAGACCGAAAACACCCGATATAAGTGCCCAGGTAAGAGGAGAGTCGCTCCTGCGGAAAATGCCCGCCGTGAGAACGAGCAGAGGCCAGGCATAAAGATACATAACCCACCAGTCGCCGAAGCCGAAAATCGCACCCTCGATGAGAATAAATACGGGGACTACGAAGCAGACCTTTTTGCCGAAATGCTTGGAAAACATCAGCAGCCAGAAGGAGGTAAGCTCAATATTCGGAAGCTCCATCATTGCCACCTTGCATACCTCGATGACAGCCACCATTATTCCCACAAGTGCCACATCAAAAACGGATGACTTTTTCATATCAGTAGGTGCTGTAAACAATTCTGAAGGCATCGCCGTCATTTACGGGCTGTTCGGAAACGCCGTAGTTACAGTATTCTCCGTTTACATAAAAGGACCAGTAGGAGGAGTCAACATTAAAGTCAGCGGTTTCACCGTTGATTTCACTTACGGTAAAGCCGTACTGCCCCTCGCTGCCGCCGAAGGTAAGTCCCTCAGCATCCTCCATAGCACCGATGAGATATTCTGCATCGGTTTTTACCTCATAAAGAGTGGAGTCTGCGGCTTTGTTTACTACCTCGATGGTGATTTCCTTAGCTCCCTCTGTGGGCTTTTCCCTGAAAGCAGAATAGGCGAAAAACATACCTGCTGCGAGAACAGCCGCGAGAAGAAGCGCCATAATGTGTTTCTTTTTCATTTTTTTCATTTCCTTTCTTTTCAGTGTTTGTCAATAAAAGATTGTGAGCAAACATTTTTTCATCAGGAAACAAAAAACGACCGAAGAAGGTCGCAAAGGCACACAGCTATCCTGTAAAATGAAATATGTCCTTGCGTTAAGCCGGTTACTCGCGGCTCCACAATATCGTTACGGGCAGGTCTTCTGACTTCGGCTTTCTTCACCCTTTTCCGTCTTCTCATCCCGCGGGACAATGACATAGTGGAAAAAGACTCCTTCCTTACAGCGACGAGTTCGTGAGGGACTTTCACCCTGCTTCCCTTTTCACCTGACAGTAAATTACTGCCCGACACCTGTAACGTTTTTATTAACTTCTGTGAGGAAAAGGCTTTTTGCCCTTCCGAGGGATAAAATAGCACAAAAAAATCCTTCTGTCAATATTGTTTGTATGTGCTAAAATGATGTGACCCAATAAAAAAAGAGAAGTAACTTCAAAATATGGTATAATGAATCTGCTACAAAACATTTACCGTAAGAAAGAAGTACTTCTCATGAATATGATAACACAAGAAGCAAGAAAAAAGCAAGAGATAGTTAATCAAGCAATAAAGAATGGAAAAAGCTATACAAGCAGGAAATACGGAGTAAGTTTGTCAACATTAAAGCGGTGGTGTAAAAAATACGACGGAACATGGCAATCGTTGTTAAATAAATCACACAGACCACATAATCATCCCAACAGACATACACCGAAAGAAGAAAAACAAATCAAGAACTCATTTCGCAAATGTTATGCACGCTACGGATGGGATGGAGTGTATGATGATCTGCTTCGCAAAGGCTATACACGAAGCTTTTCAGGAATGGTATATGCAGCTAAAAGATTAGGTTTAAAAGAGAAAAAACAACCCAAAAAGAAAAGTCGTGTTCAAAGAAGGTATCCTGAACTGCTTGAGCCGGGTGAAAAGGTACAGATTGATGTAAAAGAAGTACCGTACAACTGTTTAAGAGGAAAAGTTTTGAGAGATGAAAAGCACCTTTATCAATGGACAGCAATAGACGAATGCACCCGAATGAGATTTGTGTATGGTTTTGAAGAACACACACCTGAAAATTCAGTCAGATTTCTCGCTATGCTTATGAAGGCATTTCCTTTTAAAATCAAAACTATACAGACAGATAACGGAACTGAATTTACCTACAAATTTATCAGCGATGATAAAATTTGCCCATTTGATAAAGCATTAACAAAATTAGGTATTAAACATAAGCTTATTCCGCCTAGAACACCTTGGCACAATGGCAAGGTTGAGAGAAGTCATAGAAATGACCAAAGATATTTCTATGATTGGGAAACCTTCAGAAATGTGGAGGAGCTAAATCAAAAGTTAGCAAAACACCTTGTCTGGAGCAACAATAAATCAATGCGGACATTAGGAAGAAAAAGCCCTATTCAGCTTCTCAACGAGAAGCTGTCGGTGTAACCGCCGATTTTTGAAGCC
>JAFSDF010000179.1 GCA_017436375.1 Clostridia bacterium
GACAATGGTTGCAAAGATCGCTGACGGTCTTTATGAAGTTCAGGTTGTTTCCTGGTACGACAACGAAAACTCCTATACAAGCCAGATGGTTCGTACAATCAAGTACTTCGCAGAGCTTGCATAAGTTAATATTTAACTTCAAAGAGGTTGCATCAGATGCAGCCTCTTTTTTTGCACAAATTGTCATATTTTTACACTGTAACCTGCACTTTTTGTCATTCACTTTTTTCCTTTACCGGTGTATCATATAATCACAGATTTGAAGCCTCTCCGGGTTTAATATTGACAAAGAGAAGGCATCGAATTAAAATATAAGGTGACAGCAGTCGAACCAGGTTCGATTACTGTCACCCTAGGGTGACGATAGTAATCCGAACCTGCCTGAAAGCGCGTCTTTTCAGTGCTTTTCGGTGTTTCGGTTTTGAAAGGCGTCAGCCTGTCGGTAACCTCAACAGCCAAAAATCATCTGAAAATACTCGGTTTTCAGGTCGAAGATTTTTTATCGTGAGGATTTTTGCCAGTACAAGACAAAAACGCAGCAAATCCTTGCGGATTTGCGAGTATTTTAACAAAGGAATGGCGGAAATCATCCGATAAAAAACACGGTTCGGATTATTACCGTCACCCTAAGCACAATAGTGTAAAGGAGTAAGCTATACTATGAAGAAAGTAAACATTTTTCCCTACATATTCGGCGGTGCATCGTCACTGATTTTTACGGCACTGAGTATTTATATATTCTGTCCTGCACTGAATATTCATAATCCCGGGCTTTGGATTATCATTGATATCGCACTCTTCATTTTTGTGATTCTGGTGCGTCTTTCCAAAGGTGCCAAGGACTTCGGCTATGTTACGGTAAAGAAAAAGACAGGCTCTAAGGGCAGAACCAAAAAGCATACGGAATTCAGGTTTGGCATAAAGTATTATCTTATTCCCATTATCACCACTGTCTTGACCGTTATCCTGGCTGTTACAGGCAGTACAGTGTTCAATGCTACTAAGTATTCGGAGATATTAAAGGTCAATCCCTCAGATTTTTCAAAGGATCTGGTTGAGTCAGTGGGCACGGACTCCATTGCACTTATGGACACAGCCTCGGCCCGTATGCTTGGTGACCGCGAAATCGGTGCCCTGTCCGATGTGGTAAGTCAGTTCAATGTTTCCTATGACTATACCCAGATTGACTATAACGGAAAGCCCGTTAAGGTATCCGCACTGGAATATGCAGGCTTTTTCAAATGGCTGAATAACAGAGACAGCGGTATAAGGGGCTATGTAACAGTAAATCCTGTTTCTATGTCCGCTTCCTTTATCGAATCCGAAGGAATGAAATATGTGCCGTCGGCCTTCTTTTCAGAGGATGCTTTCAGATATATAAGAAAAGCGTACCCCACTCTTATGCTTGATAATCTGCATTTTGAGACAGACGAAAGCGGTAAGCCTTATTATATTGCATCAGTCATAGAAAAAACCGTAGGCTTATTCGGCGGTAAAACCGTAAGCGGATGTATAGTTCTCGACCCTGTCAGCGGTGAAACGGAAAAGTATGATGTGGCTGATATTCCGAACTGGATAGATGTGGTTTTTTACGGAGACCTTATCTGTGAGCAGTATAACTGGCACGGTATGTTCCGTAACGGCTTTATGAACAGTCTTTTCGCGAAAAAGGACTGCAAGCAGGTTACTACCTATTATTCATCCGATGAGGATGCTGAGGACGAAGCACCTGTTTCCGACTACGGCTATGTAGCCAAGGACGGCGATATATGGATTTACACAGGTGTAACCTCAGTAAACGGTGACAGCTCAAATATCGGCTTCCTTCTGGCTAATGAGAGAACAGGCGAGAGCCGTTACTATCAGATAGCCGGAGCTGATGAAAAATCCGCTATGGCGGCTGCAGAGGGTGAGGTGCAGGAAAAGGGCTATCAGGCATCCTTCCCCTCACTGATTAATATTGACGGACATCCTACATATATTTTGGTGCTTAAGGACTCAGGCGGGCTGGTGAAGCTTTATGCTACGGTAAATGTGGAGCAGTATAATATCGTTACTACGGCCGCCACACAGGAGGAGTGTATCAGAAAATATAAATCCGTTCTCGGCATAGAAGCGAAGGAAAATACAGAGAATGTCACGGAGACGGAAATAACCGTCGCAGATATAAGGTACATCGACATAGACGGAAACACCTATATTTATCTTATAGACGGTGAAGATAACCTTTTCAGAGCCAAGGCTGGCACAAACGAGGATATGCTTTTGGTTGATGAGGGCGACAGAGTGAAGCTTACCCATTCGGGAAAGAACATTGTCTCCTGTGAAAAAGTAAAGTAAATACAAAAGAGCGATTTGGAAATATCCATATCGCTCTTTTTATGTGTGTAAAACTTCCTTTCACATCTTTCAAATTAAGAAGTAATTGTCATCTTGAGCGTAGCGAAAGATCTTTCATATTCGTTCAAGATGGCACTTCCGGGTAAGTGTGCTCATTACCTGAAATGAGAGTGTAGTCCTTCCTTATTGAGGAGGGCGTCAGCTCTGCTGACGGAAGGAGTCAAACACGGCGATGCTCCTCTCGAGTATACCGTTCATTTTTGCTATAGCCATACCGTAATTAACCACAGGCACATTCTGCATTTCACAGCGCCTTATTCTCGACTGCATCTCCTTTTCATTCAGCATACAGCCGCCGCAGTGAACCACTAACTTATAAGGAGTTAAATCCTCAGGAAATTCACCTCCGCTTGTGAAGGAAAAGTCGGGCTTTGATCCCGAGTAGTCCTCTATCCATTTCGGCATTTTCACCGTACCGATGTCATTACACTGTCTGTGATGGGTACAGCCCTCGCTGATAAGCACCCTGTCACCGTCGCTGAGTGTGGAGAGGGCATCAGCACCCTTTAAAAGAGCCGGGAGATCACCCTTGTATCTTGCCATAAGAATGGAAAAAGAGGTGAGGGGAATGCTTTCGGGCAGAGCTTTTGACACCCTGCCGAAAACCTGCGAGTCGGTGATAACGAGAGCAGGCGGTGCTTTAAGCTTATCGAGAGCAGCCGTAAGCTCGCTGTCTCTGCAGCACAGGGGAACGGCACCCTTGTCTAAAATGTCACGGAGAGTCATCTGCTGGGGCAGAATAAGTCTGCCCTTTGGTGCAGCCTTATCGATGGGAATGACTAAAAGCACCGTGTCACCCTCATTTATGAGATCGCTGACGATAAATTTTTCACTTGCAGTATCCTTGGCGATTTTAGCCATAAGCTCCTTAAAAGCGTGGATATTTTCGCCTGTGAGAGCGCTGACATATATTTCATTTTCGCTACTTTCGGGAATAGCTTCGGCAGTATCGCATTTATTATGAGCTATGATAAAGGAAATCTTTCTCTCACGGAAAATTTCAATAAGCTCTTTTTCCGTTTTCGATAAGGCCTCACTGACATCGTGTACCAGTACGGCAATATCCGTCTTTGCTAAAATTTCCTTTGCTTTTTGTACACGCAGTTCACCGAGAGTGCCTTCATCGTCGATACCGGGAGTGTCGATAATTACCACAGGTCCTACAGGCAAAAGCTCCATAGCCTTTTTTACGGGATCGGTGGTGGTACCCTTTATATCTGATACCACAGCGAGACTTTGCCCTGTTACCGCATTGACAAGACTGGATTTACCCGCATTACGCAGACCGAAAAAGCCGATGTGAACTCTTTCCGATGAGGGGGTAGAATTAAGACTCATAGTTATCTCCTTTCATCAGAATCTGAAATCTCTCCTGTTGGAGTTTTTAATGTCCTCGATATTCTGCTTTGCGATGGCCTTAACCTTGTCTTTAGTGACCTTTTCGATTTCCTCGTCTATCATCTTAAAACCGATTTCCTTCGTTCTGTCGCTTGCATAGTCCACAAGATACTCCGTGAGAGTCATAAGAGCGTTGGGGTGACAGCAGTTGATAATCTGTCCGTTTTTGCACAGAGCCATAAAGCGGTCACCTGTTCTGCCTTCACGGTAGCAGGCTGTGCAGAAGGAGGGGATATGTCCGTTTTCCATAAGCCAGGCCACTACCTCGTCGAGAGTTCTCTGGTCGGAAACATCGAACTGCTCTGTATCGTGGGGCCTTTCCTCTTCGGTGTAGCCGCCCACGGAGGTTCTCGAGCCGCCGCTTACCTGTGAGATACCCAGACGCAGAAGCTTTGTTCTGGTTTCCTCAGTCTCACGGGTGGAGATAATCATGCCCGTGTAGGGAACTGCGAGACGGATGCAGGCGGTGATTTTGGCAAAGATGTCGTCGGAGATGGAGTTATCGAAGGCTGTGGGATCGATGTCGTCTGCCTTTTTGATACGGGGCACACTGATCGTGTGAGGTCCTACACCGTGCACAGCCTCCAGATGCTCAGCGTGCATAATCAGGCCCGCAAACTCATATTTGTACATTTCCAGACCGAAAAGAACACCGAGACCTACATCGTCGATGCCGCCCTCCATAGCTCTGTCCATAGCCTCTGTATGATAGTCATAGTCGTGCTTGGGACCTGTGGGATGAAGCTTGAGATAGCTTTCCTTATGATAGGTTTCCTGGAAAAGGATATAGGTGCCGATTCCTGCTTCCTTGAGCTTGCGGTAGTTCTCGACAGTGGTGGCGGCAATGTTTACATTTACACGGCGGATGTCACCGTTTTTGTGGTGAACGCTGTAAATAGTTTTGATGCACTCGAGGATATACTCGATGGGATTATTTTTGGGATCCTCGCCTGCTTCAATGGCCAGACGCTTATGTCCCATATCCTGCAGGGCGATAACCTCTGCCTTTACCTCCTCCTGAGTGAGCTTTTTGCGTGCGATGTTTTTATTTTTAATATGGTAGGGGCAGTAAACACAGCCGTTCACGCAGTAGTTGGAAAGGTAAAGGGGAGCAAAGATAACTATTCTGTTTCCGTAGAAGGCGAGCTTGATTTCCTCTGCCACCTCGTAAATTTTTTCGATAAGCTCCTCGTCCTCGCAGGCTAAAAGCACACTTGCCTCACGGTGAGAGAGACCTGAGCAGACGGTGCCTGTCTCTGTTTTACGGGGACGGGCCTTTTCGATGATGCTGAGGATAAGCTCACGGTTGTTTTTGTTTTGCTCTGCATATTCGAGAGTAGCACGAATTTCTCCGTCGTTGATGAATTCTTCTGCTTTGAGTGATTTGGGGTTGTAGATTGCCATATTATTACTTCCTTTCTGTATACTTGAATTTTTGTTTTATTAATTGATTTTTGAAATCCTGTACGGATATAATCGGAGCGAAGCTCCCTTTTATTCTGCATTCTGCATTTTGCATTCTGCATTCATAAAGTCTCCGCGCTCGTACACGATTTCGTACCCGATGCCGCGGATTAATTTTTTCAGCTCTTCGAGCTTCTGTGCCGATTCGGCACCGGTGGAAAGCTTATTATTGTAGAGCATATATTTGCTTCTCACATCCGTAGGGGAGAGGTTAGGCATAATTACATTCGCTCCGTGAATGATGCCTTTCTCTCTGCCGCCTTTCTCCAGAGAGCCGAGGGCAGTGGTGGAGGGGAGAAGAACAGGGGGATGAATAATTCTTATTACTGAGAGAAGAAAACAGGTAAGCTCTGTACTTCCCGCAGGGTAATCTCTGAAGGGTGTATCCTTATGGGGAATGAAGGGGCCTGTACCCACCATATCGGGCTTAAAATCTTCGATGAATTTCAGATCCTTGGCGAGACACTCGGAGGTCTGGAAGGGTGAGCCTACCATAAAGCCACAGCCTGTCTGAAAGCCGATTTCCTTGAGATTACGAAGACACTCCATACGGTTTCCGAGAGTGAGATTTTTCGGGTGCAGACGGGCATAGTGCTCGCTGTCTGCCGTTTCGTGGCGGAGCAGGTATCGGTCTGCACCTGCCTCATAAAGCTTCTCGTAGGATTTGCGACTTCTTTCACCGAGGGAGAGAGTGACCGCACAGTCGGGATAAAGGACTTTTATTTCTCTTATGACATCACAGAGAAATTCATCGCTGAAGGCACCGTCCTCACCGCCCTGCATTACGAAGGTACGGAAGCCGAGAGCGTACCCGTCCCTGCAGCAGGAAAGTGTTTCTTCTTTAGTAAGACGGTATCTGTCGCACAGGCGGTTGCTTTTTCTTATGCCGCAGTAATAGCAGTCGTTTTTACAGATGTTACTGACCTCAATAAGACCTCTTATGAATACCTTGTCGCCATAAAATTTTTTCCTCAGCCGTACAGCTTCCTTCTGAAGTATGAGGGCAGATTCTTCATCCCGAAGGCAGATAAGCTCCCTGTACTCATTTTCCTCGAGGCTGTGACCGGTAATGAGCTTGTCTGTAAGCTCTCGCATACGCTCAGTCATTTGAAATCACACCGGAATAAGCCGTTTTGACACTGATGCCGTCCAATCTTCCTATCTGTCCGGAAAGGGCTGAAATGGTATTCTGAGGTGCATCAATGGCTATACTTATAACATTTATATTCTTCTGTCTGTAGGGAATACCCATTCTGCCGATGATGTATTCACCGTAGTGGTGCAAAAGAGAATTGAGCTTTTCTACCGTTTCACTTTTTTCCACGATGATGCTCATTACGGCTACTCTTGTTTCCATAATTACCTCCTAAAAAATAATGCCACACCCAATGAAAGGCATGGCAACTAATACTAATATATGGTGCAGAATTGATGTCGCAGATTAATGACTGTATAATGCGATAGCCTGCTGTAAAAATACCGATACAAAGAGATAAAGTATAAATTATAATCTTTTCAGAATGCTTCTGTGCATATAATAGGAAAAACCTTTTATTCTGCATTTAGCATTCTGCATTCTGCATTCAGTTAGCTGCCTTATCCTCAGAGGGTAAAAACCGTCTTTATGTCAGGTCATATTTATTATACTATATTTTAATTTTAAAATCAATACCTGAAAATTTCCTTAAACGGTGGAAAAATCAATAAATAAAACAGTAAAATTCAAATATTTTTCGTCAATATATGCATTGACTTTACGGTGTCCCGAAACTATAATAAGTCCTTGGATTTTATAAAAAAAAGAAGGAATAAAAATGGAAACTCTTTTAGTTATCGCAATCGCTCTGAGTGTAGGTCTTTTTATGTCCAGAGTGGTAAAGCCTCTCAAATTGCCTGCAGTTACAGGCTATCTTGTTGCAGGTATACTTATCGGTCCCTACTGTCTGGGCAGACTCGGCATTGACGGCTTCGGCTTCACCACCCA
>JAFSDF010000180.1 GCA_017436375.1 Clostridia bacterium
AACAGTGACTATTCCTTTTTATATGATGCAAAGCTTAACGGCGGAAGCCTTGAGGTTATAAACAACAGAGCCTCAAACGGAATAGTTTTCTCGCAAGCTCTGTGGATTAAAAAGGGCGCTGACTTAAAAATATCAATCCCCCATACACCTTATGCCGCTTACAGCAACATCAGACTTGCTGAGGGCTCAGATGCCAATGACTGTGTGTTTGTAAGGTTTGACGAAAGCTCCGAATTTGTTTATCTTGATGAAAGCAACTCTTTGCTCAACGGAAAAAATTACGCTGAAATAAAGGCTGTTGAGCACATTCACACTTATGATAACGGAAAATGTGCCTGTGGCTTTATATGCGGACATAATACGGATAACGGCACCTGCGGTATCTGCGGAAAGTATATTTACAAAATTATTCATCATCCCACGGAAAAAGAGCCCTTTGTAGCTTTAAATGACGGCACAGGAGCCTCTTATCAGTGGTATGAGGTGAAAGGCATCAGCGAAATCACAGATAAAAGCAAGACTTATCCCTGGTCATATTTTTGGGAACCCTTTGAAGAGGAAAGCACCTACAGTGAAGCAGAGGGCTGGACGCCTATTGTTTACAGCGAAGAGGGCTATGAGTCTGAGTACGCTTACTTGTATTATTTCATTACCCGTTACAGTGAAGGGGATAAGGTAACTCTCAGCTTTTCGTCGCCTGTGATTTATGCTGACTTATTCACCTTAGATGGTGAGTCTGCTGAATGTGAAATCGACGGAACCACGGCAACTGCCGTTATACCCGAAAACGGTGTTTACGGTATTTGCGCGGAGACGGAAAATACTGCCCCGACGGTAAAGGTGTATACAGGTGATGCGCAATATACCGCTATAACGGGAGAAGCTGCCGCTACGCTGAAAAAATACTCCTACGGTAATTATTATTTTTGTCAGGCAAGAGCAAATGACGGTACTGTGCTGAAAAGCAGTCTTGCCGATTTCAGCTATAAAATCACCCATCAGCCCACGGATAGAGAGCAGTATGTTTCTCTCAACAGCAGTGATGGAGCCTCTTATCAGTGGTATTTCGAAAAAGACGGCAGAGCATCGGTTACAGATGAAAATTCATATCCGTTCACTGTTTTTGATGCACCGCCCGAAATAGGAGGAGTCTGCGACGGTGAAAACGGATGGACGCCCGATGAATACGGCTATTATTTTGTAGTAAAGCTCAAAGAGGGCGATATTCTTAATCTTGAATTTTCACAGACACCCGAAGAAGTACTCTATCTGTACAGTTCCGAGGAAGGAACTGTTGAAGGTGAAGCTGATATTACTGCAGCCGGGAGCATTATAGCAGAGTCCGACGGATATTACGGTATATGTGCTGCAGACGGCGGCACTCTGAAGGCAACCATGAACGGACCGGAATATATCGCCGTAAACGGACAGACCGAAGCCACCCTCAACGCCGATAAGCTCGGTAATTATCTTTGCGAGGTCACATTCAAGGACGGAAAAAAGGAAAGGTCTGAAGCTGTAAGTGTTCAGCATCTTCACACCGGCGGCACGGCAAACTGCAAGGATAAGGCAATATGTACAAGCTGCGGTCTTGCTTACGGCAAGATAAACGCAGATAAGCATAAATCCCTTGTCATTCTTGACGCAGTAGCATCCACCTGTACCAAGACAGGTACGACCGAGGGTAAAAAATGTACTGCCTGCGGCAAGGTAACCGTAGCTCAGCAGACTGTGGCAAAGAAAGCACACAGCTATAAAAACGTTACCACCAAAGCAACCCTTTCCAAGAACGGTAAGGTAGAAAACAAGTGCTCAGTATGCGGTTATGTTTCAAAGACAACAACGGTTTATTATCCGAAGACAATCAAGCTTTCAACTACCTCTTATACTTATAACGGTAAGACCAAAAAGCCCTCTGTAACCGTAAAGGACAGTAAGGGTAACACACTTAAGAAGGATACGGATTACACTGTTAAGTATGAAAGCGGAAGAAAATCACCGGGCAAGTACACTGTTACGGTAACATTCAAGGGCAAGTATACAGGCACAAAGAAGCTTTACTTCACAATTGCTCCTAAAGCAACAAGCAAGATAACTGCAACTCAGACCACAACAACAGTTACTCTTAAATGGAACAAGGTAACAGGTGCTGACGGCTACAGGGTTTACAAGTACAACTCAAAAACCAAGAAGTACGAAAAGCTCAAGGATGTTACAAAGGCGACCCTTAAGATAAGCAAACTCAAAGCAGGCACAATCTATAAATACAAGGTAAGGGCCTACACCAAGGACGACGGCACAATCTGGGGCGACTACTCAAAGGTGTTTGAAACCGCAACAAAGTGCAAGACTCCTAAAATCACCAAGCTTACAACAACCAAGGGTAAGGCTACCGTGAAATGGAGCAATGTAAGCGGTGAAAGCGGCTATCAGGTTTACTATTCAACCAAAAAGGCCAGCGGCTATAAGAAGGTAAAATCCTACAAAGTAAATGTTGTCAAGGGCTCAAAGAGCAAGCTCAAGAGCGGCAAGAAGTATTACTTCAAGGTCCGTGCTTACAAAAAGACCGCAAGCGGAACGGTTTACTCTGCATGGAGTGCAGTTAAGAGTGTGAAGGTTAAGTAACTTTTAAGGGGATGTCGTATCAGATGTGACATCCCCTTATGAAGTGTCGCCCAACACGGAGCTTTTTCTATGTACAATTAAAAATAAACAAAAAATCCGAACCCTTTTCCTATTTGGAAAATTTGGTTCGGATTTTTCTGGTTTGGTGCGAGTGTTCATAAGGGATTTACTCAAAATATAAGCAAAACCGGCTTCAAACATAGTATTCTGCACTCCTGCTGTTGCTTAATAGAGAAACATATGGAGGAATACATAATGTCAAATATCATTGAAGATTTTTATTACGGCAACATTGAGCCGCAAGATGTCAATTCAGAATTAACACCCAAGCTCAAGAAGAAAT
>JAFSDF010000181.1 GCA_017436375.1 Clostridia bacterium
GTGAGGTGTATATAATGAACAAAAAAGATTTATGGAATATTTTTATGAAAACAGGCAAGGTCTCCGACTATCTCCGCTATAAAAACGCGGCGGACAGACATCAGGATGCGCTCGATTCGATGGATATGGAGGCCGCCGAGGAATTTTATCTCAATAACCCCCATGCTGAGGAGTTTGACTATGACAGTTTTGACGGATGGTATAATAATCAATGAAAGACCTCTGAAGGAAAAGGATAAAATCATCACCGTTCTCACCCGTGAAAAGGGTGTTATCAGCGTTTTCGCTAACGGTGCCAAGGTAGGCAAGCACAGCAGTGCTACCGGTCTTTTGGCCTACTCCGACCTTTCTCTGGCAAGCACAAAGGGTGACTCCTATGTGCTTAAGGACGCTGTGCCCAAGCAAGTCTTTTTCCGTCTGCGTGAGGACCTGACGGTGCTGTCCTTAGCTCAGTATTTCGCTGAGCTTACATACGAGCTCTGTCCCCGTGAGGACAAGGCAGACAGCGAGCTTTCCCTCATTCTTAATTCCCTGCATCTGCTCTGTGAAGGAAAAAAGCCGGCTTCTCTGGTCAAAAGTGTGACCGAGCTCCGGCTGCTGACTCTCGCCGGCTATATGCCCGCAGTGGAGTGCTGCAGTGAATGCGGATGCGACCTCACAGAGGAAGCAATATTTTTTAATTATACCACAGGAGAGTTTTTCTGCGAAAAATGCGCAGGCGGAAAAAGACTCCTCCCCTGCTCTGTAGGTGTTCTTTCAGCTATCAGATATATCTGTCTGGCACCTCAGAATAAAATTTTCAGCTTTTCTCTTTCCGAGGACGGGCTCTCGGCTCTGTCGGATATATCGGAAAGATACCTTAAAAGCATAACAGGAAAGAAATTTAAAACACTGGACTTTTATAAAAAAATGATATGAGGTTAGCACAATGAACAAACATCATATTTCACTGGAGCTTAATAAAGTACTCGCTCTGCTGACTCAGTACACCTCCTGCGAGGATGCAAGATATATGGCAGAGCATCTGGAGCCTGAGACAAATTTAGCCTTGGCAAGGGCTCTCTTAGGGCAGACAGAGGATGCACACGCCCTTATGGCTAAATTCGGTGCGCCCTCCTTCGGCTCTCTTAAGAATGTAAATAACGCTCTCAGCCGTGCAAATGCAGGCAGTGTTCTGAATATGCGTGAGCTTTTGGACATCGCAGAGGTGCTGCGTGTCATACGCGCCCTCAGCGAATGGAGAAGCAAAAACGCAGGCATTACCACCCGTATTGATACTCTCTTTTACTCTATGTCCCCGAATAAATTTCTCGAGGACAGAATCACCAATGCCATCATAAGCGAGGAGGAAATGAGCGACAATGCCTCCCCCGCCCTCTACGAAATCAGAAGAAAGATCCGTGCCGCCTCCTCAAAGGTGCGCGACCAGCTGGACAAGCTTACCCGCTCACAGCATTATCAGAAATTTCTGCGCGACTCCATCATTACTATGAGAAACGGCAGATATGTGGTCCCCGTTAAAGTCGAGCACAGAAATGAGATAAGCGGTCTTGTCCACGACACATCCTCCAGCGGTGCTACGGTTTTTGTGGAGCCCGCGGCTGTGGTAGAGGCAAACAACGAAATCAAGGTCCTTCAGGGAAAGGAAAGAGAGGAAATCGAGCGTATACTCTACGAGCTTTCTGCCGAAGCAGGCAGCTTTTACGAGGGCATCAAGGCAAGCTACGAATGTGCTGTCGAGCTTAATCTTATCTTCGCCAAAGCAAAGCTCGCCTATGCTATGAAGGCTACGGTGCCCATTCTTAATGACGAGGGAATAATTAATCTCAGACAGGCAAGACATCCTCTCATAGATCCGAAAAAGGTCGTTCCCACGGACATTATGCTCGGTGAAGGCTTTGACACTCTCATAATAACGGGCCCGAATACGGGCGGTAAAACCGTCTCTATAAAAACCGTAGGCCTTATGTGCCTTATGGCTATGTGCGGTCTTATGCTTCCCGTCAAGGATCAGAGCAGGGTGAGTGTCTTCGACCATATACTGGCCGACATCGGTGACGAGCAGAGCATTGAGCAGTCCCTTTCCACCTTTTCGTCACATATAGTCAATATCATAAACATCATCGAAACTGCCGACGAGCATTCTCTGGTGCTTATAGATGAATTAGGTGCAGGCACCGATCCCATCGAGGGTGCCGCTCTCGCCATATCCATTCTCGAAAGATTACACCACAAGGGTGCAAGAATAGCCGCCACCACCCACTATGCAGAGCTGAAGGCTTACGCCCTGCAGACACCGGGTATAGAAAACGGCTCCTGCGAGTTTGATGTGTCCTCACTGAAGCCTACCTACCGTCTTTTAATCGGTACACCCGGCCGCTCCAATGCCTTCGCAATTTCTCTGCGCCTCGGTATGGAGGAAAGCATTATAGACAGGGCGAGACAGCTTGTCTCCAAGGAAAGCACCCAGTTTGAGACGGTTATCGAATCCCTCGAAAAGTCACGACAGGAATTTGAAGAACAGGCTAAGGAAGCAGAGGCTCTCAGACAGCAGGCTGAAGCCGAGAAGGCTCAGGCACAGAAATATAAGGACAGCATAGAGGAAATGCGTCAGAAGGAGCTGGAAAAGGCACAGAGTCAGGCTCTTAAGATAGTCGAGCAGGCAAAGCGCAGTGCCTACGCACTCACGGCTGAACTCGAGAAGCTGAAAAAGGAAAGCGACAAAAACGCCGACAAGGCAGAAATGCTCCGCAGAGCAAAGCAGCTGATGAAAAAAGGTCTCGCAGATTTCGACGACATTACCAATCCTGTCGTAGCCGCCGTTATCGAGGATGAAAATTATGTTCTTCCCCGTCCTCTTAAGGTTGGGGATGATGTCTTCCTCGTCGATATGGGAAAAACCGCCACCGTAACTGCCCTCGAGGACAGGAAGGGAAATATCGAGGTGCTGGCAGGCATTATGAAAATGCGCACTCCCCTTTCGAATATCCGTCTGTCAGAAAAGCAGAAAGCCAAGACAAACAAAAACCGCAGTGTTCCCAATAAAAAGGAGCATATATTCTCCCCCGGCAGTGAGGCACAGACACGGTGTGACCTGAGAGGCATGAACATCGAGGAGGGTGTCCTCGAGCTGGAACGCTACATCGATCAGGCACTGCGCCTCGGTCTCGGTGAAATCACCGTAATCCACGGCAAGGGCACAGGCGCTCTCAGAAAGGGTATACAGGAATACCTGCGGAAAAGCAAATATGTCAAATCCTTCCGTCTGGGTGTTTACGGTGAGGGCGAAGCAGGCGTTACGGTCGTAACCTTGAAATGAATGCTGTGTAAGTGCTAAACGCAAAACGATAAACGCTAAACGGGCGAGTAAGACTTCGGGAAATAAGCATTGATACACCGCAGAATAAAAGTTGTCGTAGGGGACGGCGCCCTCGACGTCCCGTCATAATATGCGAAACGGATGATTATACACCGTAGGGACACAATGCATTGTGTCCGCAAAGGGAACCCCTCCGTCTTTGCCTTCGGCAAATCCACCTCCCGCTTTCAGGGGAGGCTATGCGATGTGGCGCTTTCAGCGCTATTATAACCCCTCTGTCGGCTATGCTGACACCTTTCGGACACTGTCATTAACTTGATCCCACTTCCCCGGAAGTGTCATCTTGAACGAAGTGAAAGATCTTTCGGCCGTCCCTGAAAGGTTATTCCCCTGTTAGGGGAAATGTCCGTGACAGCGGAACGGACAAAAGGGTTCCAGTTTCGGAGAAAAGGGGGACCGCGATAGCGGTGGAAGGGTTATGCTCCGGCAGATAGATTAATATGATATTACCTTCAGGTAAGGCTCTGCGATGTGGCGCTTTCAGCACTATTATAACCCCTCCGTCACTTTGTGACAGCCCTGCCCGACTTTACTGACGAATAAGTAAAAAAACACCGCAACCATACGGTATGCGGTGTAAATTTTTATCTTGCCCCAATCAGAAAAGTATGATAAGGAACTGTGACACAAGCACTACTGCGATAAGTGCGATGGGATAAGTAGCGGCATAAGCGGAGGCTACATCCTCTGTGCCTGCTGTACTGATAAGAGTACCGAGAGCAGGAGTAGAGGTCATACCGCCTGTGATTGAGCCAAGGTTGTTGAGAAGGCTGAGCTTGAGTACATACTTAGCGAAAAGGTAGCCGATGATGAGAGGAACTAATGTCATTATGATGCCGTATACGAAGTACATAGCGTCGAAGTTTTCCACAAATTCAGCTCCGCCGGGGATACCTGCACCGCAGAGGAAAAATACAAGTCCGAGCTCACGGAACAGCTTAAGAGTGCTCTGTGAGGGCATAATGCTGAGCTTACCGATTCGTGAGAAGTGACCTAATACGAGGCTTGTAAGAAGACAACCGCCTGTAGTGGTAAGTGAGAAGCAGGTTCCGCTGAGGCCCGCAGAGGACAGGGGAACCTTTATCTGTCCTAAAACAGTGCCGATTACTGCGGCGAGTGAGAAAGCAGCGATACCCAGATGATCAAGCTCGAAAAGCTTACCGGCGAAGTTTTTTTTGTTACCGTCTTCTTTGACGATGAGCTTTTCACGCTCTTCGTCCATATTAGCCTTTGTGAGCTTGGGCATAATCTGTACAAAGAGAACAACTCCGATAACACCGAAGATATAAGCAATACCGTAGCCCACAGAAACAAGATTCTGATATTCAGCGGCAACAGTAGCCTTAGCGGCAGAGAAGGCAGGAGTGGAGGTGAGAGCACCTGCGAGAAGACCTGTTATCATAGCTACGAAGCCGTCCTGGTCTGTGATAGAGCCGCCGTAGCCGACAACCTCACCCATAGCGATACAGCCTGCTGCGGCAAGACCGCCGGAAAGGATGATGATAAGACCTAAAAGCACATAGGATTTAAAGTTTCTTTTGAAATTACCGAAAAACTTCGGGCCTGCGATAAAGCCTACGGAAGTAACAAAAAGGACAAGGCCGAGAGATTCGACAAGTGAAAGACCGGCATTGAAGTCGTAGGGCTTTGAGGAAAGGGCAAAGACCAGCTGTCCGTCACCGTTTACGCTGAAGGCAAGAGCACCGAGGATAAGAGACACGATGAAAACGCCTGCATCACCGAGTGAAACACCCTTGACGGTGATTCTGCCCAGGGCATAACCGCCGAAAAGAACAGCGAAGACAACTAAAAGTAAGGTTGAGATGTTACTGATGGAGATAACTCCGCCTAAGAAACTCATATCTGAGACCTCCGATGTTTTATTTTTCATTTTATTCGGGTACTTAAAATTACCTCGAATATTCTATCATTTACTACAGAAAAAGACAAGAATAAAACTGTACAAACATAACAAAAATAACCCTGTCGTTTTGTTGAATAAGCATAGGTTAAATTAACAAAAAGGAAAAACTGAGTAAGCACCAAAAAAATTAAAAAACTTCGGAAAAACACTTGACTTTTGATGTGCAGATGTGTATAATATCACTTGTTCGTTGCGGAATTGTGTAAGGGTAGCACAGCAGACTCTGACTCTGTTTGTCTGGGTTCGAATCCTAGTTCCGCAGCCAAAAAATCCAAGTCGTAAGACTTGTATTTTTCATTTATGTCCGCCGGAAATAACTTCGTTACGCGCGATGCGAGTACTTCATTTGACAGCTTGCTGTCAACTACATTGTCCGAAAAGCGGACATAAACGAATGAAGTTGCCTTACA
>JAFSDF010000013.1 GCA_017436375.1 Clostridia bacterium
GAAATGGGAAAAGACGGCATCGCTCTCGGCCAGCATTTCGGCTTCTGCCTTGAAACTCAGTATTATCCCGACACGCCAAATCAGCCCTCCTTCCCTCAGTGTACCTTTAAAAAGGGTGAAGCCTTCAGAAGCCTTACTATCTTTAAGGTGTAAAAATGTTTAACGGATATGTTTCTGTTGTACGCTTTGAGGGCGAAATAGAGAGTGACTTTTATCTTAAGGATATTCCAGCAGTAAGATACCTGATGGAAAAGAGAAAGCTGGAGTTTTCGAAAAATGTTTCGATTTTCGTTGGTGAAAACGGCACAGGTAAATCTACTCTTTTAGAGGCGATAGCAGTGGCCTTCGGCTTTAATGCCGAGGGAGGAACGGTAAACTTTAATTTTTCCACGAAAAACACCCATTCCCAGCTTTACAGAAATCTGCGGATAGGAAAAAAGAGTTATCCGAAGGACGGCTTTTTTCTCAGGGCAGAAAGTATTTATAATGTGGCAAGCAATCTGGACAGTCTCTACAGCAGTGAGTTTGCCCACGGTGCGGATACTCCCTACGGTTCGGTTTCTCTTCATGAGCAGAGCCACGGTGAAAGCTTTATGTCAATTATAACGAAGCGCTTCAGAGGACAGGGACTGTATATTCTCGATGAGCCTGAGGCCGCACTTTCTCCTATGAGAATGTTGGAGCTTATGGCGGTGATAAATGAGCTGGTAAAGGATGGCTCACAGTTCATTATCTCTACTCATTCACCGATTCTTATGGCTTTTCCGGGTGCGGATGTTTTCGAGCTTTCCGAAAAAGGGATAGAAAAGGTAAGCTATGATGAAACGGAGCATTTTACACTGACAAAGCAGTTTCTCGAAAACCCAGAGAGAATGTTTAAATATCTCTTCGAATAATAAAAATCCTCTCATCGTGAAAAATGAGAGGATTTACTGTTTTACCATTTTATTTCTTTTCCGATTTTCTTTGCGAATCGGTTGAATTTTTGTTTTTCAAGTGCAAGGTATGTACTCTTTATGGGAGGACATACTGTGAAAAGGACACCTGAAAGAGAGAAAAGAAAGCTGGGATTGACGCTCTTTTTGCCTTTTTCGAGTGCGGCAACCATCTTTTTAGCTACTACACGGGGACTCTGTACAGGGAAGGGCTTTTCAAACTCTACTTCATTTGCGGCTTTGAAAAAGCCTGTGTCAGTGGCGATGGGATAAAGGCAGGTCAGCTTGATGTTTTTCGGATTTTCGAAGCGGATGCCCTGTTGCCAGCCCTCCAAAGCGAATTTAGAGGCGGAATAGGTGGCAAATCCGGGCATTGCCATTTTGCCTATGGCAGAAACGGTCATAGCGTAGTGACCTTCTCTGCCGTCGAGATGCTCACGGTATTTCTGATATGTATAAATAGGGGAGAACACATTGGTTTCAAACATTCTTTTTGTTCTGTCCCAGTCTACATAATCAAAAACCTCATAGTAGGGATAGCCTGCATTGGCATAGAAAATATCAATCTTACCGAAAAGCTCCTCGGCTTTTTCAAATATGGAATCCACTGCCTCCTTAGAGGAAACATCGCATTTAAAGGGAATGACATTATCACAGAAAAGATGCATTCTTTCCTCATTGATGTCCACAGCTAAAATTCTGTTTGATTTGTCAGCGGCCAAAAGCTTGAGCACCTCATATCCGATGCCGCTGTCGGCACCTGTGAGGACTATATTTTTTGAGCTTATCATATTTTTCTCCTTTGAAATATAATGGTTTTTTATAGTTATATGATATAACAGGGTATCAAAAAAGTCAACAAAAGGTTTACTTTTCCTTTCAAAAATGCTACTATATAAAATGGAGTAAAAAGAGTATATGAAAGGAAGCAAGCAGATGAAATACGAAAAGCTTTTTACACCTATAAAAATAGGTAATGTGGAAATTAAAAACCGTATCGCAATGGCACCGATGCTTATGGATTTCGGTCAGTTTGACGGAAGAACTACCGAAATGCTGATGGATTACTATGAGGAAAGAGCAAAAGGCGGCACCGGACTTATCATAACAGAAATCACCCGTGTAAATGACAGAACAGGCGGTGCGGCATTTGCTCAGCTCGGTATGAGCCACGATTATCAGATAGAGGGTATGAGTGAGCTTGCTGACAGGATACACCGCCACGGTGCGAAGCTTTTTGTTCAGCTTCATCATCCGGGCAGACAGAATATGGGACTGCTTATGGATACACTTCCTCTGAGCATAGCCTGTGATAAAGCTCTTCCTTTTTTTAAGGATATGCTTTACAAGGTAGTTCCTGCGGGCAAGCTTTTAATGAATAAGCATATTGTGCCGAGAGTGGTAGCACCCTCAAAATGTGAAAACAGCTACTTCTCTGACGGTAATAACAGAGGACTCAGAAAAAGTGAAATCAAGGAGCTGATAAAGGATTTCGTCGCTGCAGCAGTAAGAGTACGCAAGGCAGGATGTGACGGTGTCCAGCTTCACGCATCTCACGGTTATCTTTTACAGCAGTTCCTTTCTCCGAATACAAACAAGCGGACTGATGAATACGGCGGCTGTCTGGAAAACAGAATGAGATTCATCCTCGAGATTATCGAGGGCATCAGAAAGGAATGCGGTGAGGAGTTCCCCATCATTGTCCGCCTTACTGTAGATGAATGCTACGAAAAGGTAGGACAGCCCGGCAAGGGCTATACTCTCGAGGAGGGTGTGGAAATAGCCAAGCGCCTCGAAAAAGCAGGCGTAGCCGCTATAGATGTTTCCAGTGCCTCTTATGATGCCTTCAATTATTGGCTCGAGCCTACCTCCTTTGAATGCGGATGGAGAAAATATATGGCGGCGGCAGTTAAAAAGGCTGTGTCCGTTCCTGTTATTGCCGCTAATCTTATACGCAGTCCCGAACAGGCTGAAGCACAGCTTCAGGAGGGCACGCAGGATATGGTTTCTCTGGGCAGACCGCATATTGCGGATCCTCATTGGGCAAACAAGGTATATGAGGGCAGAGAAGAGGATGTAAAGAGATGTATCTGCTGTCTCTACTGTATAGAGAGTATGCAGAATAACGCTTATATCGGTGACCACGGCTACTGTGCCGTAAATCCCTTCGTAGGAAATGAGGGCTACAAAATGCCCGAAAACGGAAACGGCAAGGAGATTATTGTAGTTGGCTCGGGTCCTGCAGGTCTTACGGCGGCAGAGCTTTTAGCCAAGAGAAAATTTAAGGTTACCGTATTTGAAAAAGAAAATGTTCTCG
This sequence comes from Clostridia bacterium, assembly GCA_017436375.1. Taxonomy (GTDB): domain Bacteria; phylum Bacillota; class Clostridia; order Oscillospirales; family Acutalibacteraceae; genus UBA6857. The sequence continues at coordinate 3,253 of JAFSDF010000013.1, forward strand.
GCGGTCAGATTGACCTTGCAGTGAAGCCGCCCCATAAGGATAAGCTTTACTGGTGTATAGAGGATTTGGTTACGGCCTGCAGGAAAAACGGAGTACAGTTCAAAACAGGCACAGCCTTTACCAAGGAGCTTTATTCCGAACTGAAGCCCTATGCGGTTATATGTGCTACAGGCGGTTATGCCTCAAAGCCTTCATTTATCGATGGCTACGACAGAGATAATGTATACACCACTACGGATATTCTTACGGGTAAAATCAAGCTTGAAAATAAAAAGGTCGCTGTGGTCGGAAGCGGTATGACAGGTCTCGAAACTGCAGAATATCTTGTCTCACAGGGAAATAAGGTTATAGTTGCAGAAATGGCGGACACTGTCGCACCGGGAGTGTGGATGCAGCACAGGGATGACATTATGCCTCGCCTTTATGAGGGCGGAGCTAAGTTCTATACCTCTCTCAAGCTGATGAAAATTACTGAAAGCAGCATCATACTCGAAGACAGAAAAGGCGGAAAGCAGGAGCTTGACTGTGACTGTGTGGTTCTTTCCCTCGGTGTAAAGAGTGACAGAGCCCTTTACGAGGAGCTTAAAGCACAGGCAGGGAACATCTGGCTTATCGGTGACGGCGAGAAGGCAGGACGGATAGCCGATGCCACGAGAAGCGCCTTTGAATGTGTAAAGGGAATTAATTAATTGTGCTGAACGGAGACTGAAATATGAAAAATATTCTCGTAACAGGCGGTGCCGGCTTTATCGGCTCCAACTATGTTTACTATATGCTCGAAAAGCATCCCGATTACAGGATAGTCTGTATCGATAAGCTCACCTATGCGGGCAATCTCGCAACCCTTAAGGAAGCCATGGAAAAAGACAATTTCCGTTTCGTAAAGGCTGATATTACTGACAGGGAAGCCGTTTACAGCCTCTTTGAGGAGGAGGGCTTTTCTGCAGTGGTGAATTTTGCCGCGGAAAGTCATGTTGACCGCTCCATAGAGGAGCCTGAGATTTTCCTCAAAACAAATATTTTAGGCACACAGGTCCTTCTGGACGCCTGCAGAAAATACGGCAATATCAGATACCATCAGGTTTCTACCGATGAGGTTTACGGAGATTTACCCCTGGACAGGCCTGATCTGTTCTTTACCGAGGACACACCCATTCACACCTCATCACCCTATTCTGCCAGCAAGGCATCGGCAGATCTTTTGGTTATGGCTTACTGCCGTACCTACGGACTGCCCGTAACCGTAAGCCGCTGCAGTAACAACTACGGCCCTTATCATTTTCCTGAAAAGCTTATACCTCTTATGATAATCAACGCTTTAAACAAAAAAGAGCTTCCTGTTTACGGAGAAGGGCTGAATGTAAGAGACTGGCTTTATGTGAAGGATCACTGTAAGGCTATTGATATGATAGTGGAAAAGGGCAGAATCGGTGAGGTTTATAATATCGGCGGACATAACGAGAGAACCAATATTGATGTGGTAAAGACTATAATAAAAATTCTCGGCAGAGACGAAAGCCTTATTAAATATGTCAAGGACAGACCGGGACACGATCTGAGATATGCCATCGATCCTACCAAGATTAAAACAGAGCTCGGTTGGGAGCCGGAAACCTC
>JAFSDF010000014.1 GCA_017436375.1 Clostridia bacterium
CACCTCCACATCGGGTATATGGCAGACCGTATGGCTTGAGAATGTCAGCGAAAACTATATCAGAGGCTATAAGCTCACACCTGACATCGATAAGGGTATTATCGGTATTAAAACTGACATCTGCGGTAAGGGCGATCTTTTCCTTAAGATATATGACGGAGAAGCACTCGTAGCTGAAAAGGCTGTTTCTGCCGATGACTGTGCAGAAATACCCGATGCAAAGCTCTGGACTCCTGAGGAGCCGAAGCTCTATGACTTCGTTCTCGAACTCAGAAACGGTGATGCAGCAGAGGACACCGTAAAGGGCTACTTCGCTATGAGAAAATTCAGCATCGGCGAATATGAGGGCTATAACAGACTTTTTCTTAATAATAAGCCTTATTTCCAGAGAGGTCTTCTCGACCAGGGCTACTGGAGTGACGGAGGTATGACACCGCCCACCGATGAGGCTATGATTTATGACATTCAGGTTATGAAGGATTTAGGCTTTAATATGCTGCGTAAGCATATTAAGGTAGAGCCTGCCAGATGGTACTATCACTGTGACAGGATAGGTATGCTCGTATGGCAGGATATGGTCAGCGGAGGTAAGGCACTCAATACCTTCCACGCAGGCGTTCTTCCCAATGTACAGGGTGTGCTTAATCCTTTCATAAACCTGTCCAAAAAGGATAATGCTTATTCTACCTTTAACCGTGACAGGATCGAATGGAGACAGCAGTTTGAGGACGAGCTTTTTGAAATGATAGATTCTCTTTATAACTATCCGTCCATTTGCTGCTGGGTACCCTTCAATGAGGGCTGGGGACAGTTTGATGCAAAGAGAATCGGTGATGCGGTCAAAGCATACGATCCCTCCCGTTTTGTAGACCACGCCAGCGGTTGGTATGACCAGAAGGGCTGTGATTTCAGAAGTATGCACAAATACATCCTTCCCGTTATACTTCCCAAATACGACGGCAGACCTATCGTGCTGAGTGAATACGGCGGCTACAGCAATAAAATCCCGAATCACGTATGGAACTGGGAAAAGAGCTTCGGCTATCAGATGTATAAGGATAAGGATGCACTTACAGCCGCATATAAAAAGCTCCATGAAAAGCAGATTATACCTCAGATCAAAAAGGGCCTTTCTGCTACGGTTTACACCCAGGTTTCCGATGTTGAGTTTGAGGTAAACGGTATGCTTTCCTACGACAGGGAGATCGTCAAGCTTCATGAGGATGTCGTAAAGGAAATCAACGGAAAAATGACTTATTAAAGTAAAAAGGCGCTGACCTGTTTCTTAGGTCGGCGCTTTAGTGAAGGTGGCAAAAAAATGAAGGACAGAGGCTATACCAAGCTTAAGCTTTTATACATAAAGGATTATCTGGAGAAAAACAGCGATGAGGACCACCCTGTCAGTGTGGAAATGCTTACATCTATGCTGGAGGAAAAGGGGATTACCTGCGAGAGAAAATCAATTTACAGTGATGTCAAGGCACTGAAGGAATACGGAGTGGACATCGCTTCCGTGAAAAAGCCCTTTCCGGGCTATTCTGTTCTGTCGCGGGATTTCGAGGTTCCTGAAATCAGACTTCTTATCGATGCGGTACAGGCGGCAGATTTTATTTCACCTAAAAAGACCAGAGAGCTTATCGGTAAAATGGGAACTCTCTGCAGTGCTTTTCAGAGTAAGAGTCTGCAAAAGCAGGTGTATATTGACAACAGAGTGAAATGCGCCAATGAAGAAATATACTACACTATAGATGTGGTCAGCCGTGCCATTCAGCAGAAAAGAAAAATCAGCTTTATTTATTACAAAAGAAAGCTTAAGGACGGTGAAAAGGTTATCGTCAGTGATGAAAAGGAGTTTACCGTCAGTCCCTATGCTCTTATATGGAGTAATGATCATTATTATCTTGTCTCCAATAACGAAAAATATAACAACCTGATGCACACCCGTATAGACAGGATGAAAAAGGTGAACATTACAGGTGATAAGGCCAGAGATTTTTCTGAGGTTTCCGAGTATAAAAACTACTTTGATGTGGCTGATTATTCCTCTAAAAGCTTCAATATGTACAGCGGAGATACACAGCGACTCGTAATTTCCTGCGACAATTCCATTTTAGAGGAAATTATCGACCGATTCGGTGACGAGGGCATAAGAGCCGACAAGGATGAAAGCCGGTTTATTCTTTCCTCGAGGTGTGTGGTAAGTGAAGGTCTTGCTTCGTGGATAATGCAGTTCGGCAGTAAGGTAAAGGTCTTGGAGCCGCAGAGACTCTGTGATGAGATTAAAAGCAAGGCAGAGGAAATAGTGAGTATTTACGAATGAAATAAAGGGTGCTTTCCCGGGACATCGCTTCATAAGGCCTGATATGCTTATGAGGCGGTGAACTTATCGGGATGCCACCGTTTTCATTTGCGCTTAGTTTAAATTAATCTTAAAGTTTGTTAACTATAATTTAATCGGTATAAATATTAATGTATAAGTGAAAAGGAAGTGATATAATGAAGAAAACAGTATTTCTGACCGGTGCCACAGGCACTATGGGCTTTGCAGGCTTTAAGGAGCTTTACGAAAGAAAGCACATGTATGATATAGTACTTCTGGTATATGAGGGAGAAAGCAAAGAAAAGCTCGGAAAGCTTGCACCCTATCTCGATGATCCTGCCGTAAAGGTGGTTTACGGTGACCTCGTAAATTATAACGATGTTCTCCGCTGCGTGGAGGGCTGTGATATTGTTCTTCATGTGGGCGGTATGGTTTCGCCTGCTGCAGATTACTTTCCGAAAAAGACCATTGAGGTCAATGTCAGGGCTATGGAAAACATAGTCAGAGCAGTGAAGGCACAGAAAAATGCCGACAGCATAAAGGTGGTTTACATAGGCACCGTAGCCCAGACGGGAGACAGAAATGCCCCCACCCATTGGGGACGCACGGGAGATCCCATTCAGATAAGTGTTTATGATCACTATGCTCTGAGTAAAACAATAGCTGAAAGAATTCTCGCAGAATCAGGACTGAAGTACTGGGTTTCTCTCAGACAGACAGGTATTCTATACCCGGATATACTTAAAAATATGGATCCGATTATGTTTCATGTGCCTATTAACGGAGTACTCGAATGGGTTACCGTGGAGGACAGCGGAAGACTCTGTGCCAAGGTCTGCAACGATAAGGTGCCTGAGGATTTCTGGAGAAGATTTTATAATATCAGCTCAGGCCCCGATTATCGCATAACCAACTATGAATTCGAGGTAATGCTGCTAAATGCCATAGGTATGCCCGGCAAGGATATACCTAAAAAGCTTTTTCAGCCTAATTGGTTTATTCTACAGAATTTCCACGGTCAGTGGTTTACGGATGCAGATGTGCTTGAGAACTATCTTCATTTCCGACTGAATGTGCCCATAAAGGAATACTTTAAGAGACTTGCCGCTGAGGCACCGAAATTTTTCAGACTGTCGGCAGTTGCGCCTCCCGAGGTGCTGAAAAAGAATATGATGGAGCCTATGGCAAACACTCCTCTTTACGGCACTCAGGCATGGGCAGCAAATGGAATAAAGGACAGGATAACCGCCTTTTACGGCTCAATGGAAAAATACAGGGCTATACCTGAATCGTGGGAGGATTTTGAGATAGTCTTTCCCGACAGAGAGGATATGAAATATCTTGACCACGGCTATGATGAAGGTAAAGATTTTCACTCACTGAAAATCAGTGATATGAAAAAAGCGGCGGCATTCAGAGGCGGAAAATGTCTGAGTCTGAGGATGGGAGCCGATATGTACACTCCTTTAGAGTGGAAGTGCGCACACGGTCATAAATTCCGTATGTCACCTAACCTCGTATTAAGGGGAGGACACTGGTGTCCCGAGTGTATGCCTATTCCATGGCGGTACGATGAGATAGCGAAAAAGAATCCCTTCTTCGCTCAGGTGTGGTACTCTCATCACGATAAGAACGAAGACAACATCTATACTGAGGACATTTATTTCGCCTACGAAAAAGATTAAAAAATATGCTGAAAAATCATTGACAAACATTGACTCTTATGCTATACTCATTCATACCGCATATTACGGGCGGCGTATTTCAGTGCGCCACAAAGATTAAATCTGCCCCAAAGTAGCGAGTCCATAATAAAGGAAGGAAAGAAACAATGTACGCAATTATCGAAACAGGCGGCAAGCAGTATAAGGTAGAAGCAGGCGATACCCTCTTTATCGAAAAGCTTGACGTAGAAGCAGACTCCGAGGTTACCTTTGACAAGGTTATCGCAGTTGGCAG
>JAFSDF010000182.1 GCA_017436375.1 Clostridia bacterium
CTATAACTCGGGCATTTAAGGTTCTTCGAAGTTTAACGGAAGCAGATTTTTGCTCTGTCAAGGCAAAAACCGCAGGAAGGCTGGCGCCTTTCAAGGCTCTTTAACGCAGACAGGGTGAAAATATGCCCCGTTAAACCTTATAAGGTTCGACTGCTGTCACCTTACATTATATTACCAAATTACTTAAATAGCAACAAAAATACAAAAAAAGAGGCGACACAAGGTCGCCCCAGCTACTGCACGGATCAATAATTCTCTTTTCTTACCTCGAAATAGCTCTGGGGATGAGCACATACGGGGCAGATTTCGGGAGACTTTTTACCGATTACGAGATGACCGCAGTTGCGGCATTCCCACATAATTTCCTCGCTCTTTGCGAAAACAGCCTGCATTTCTACATTGTTAAGGAGCTTGAGATAACGCTCCTCGTGGCTCTTTTCGATTTCAGCTACCATTCTGAATTTAGCGGCGAGCTCAGTAAAGCCCTCCTCCTCAGCCTCCTTGGCGAAGGTGGCATACATATCGGTCCACTCGTAGTTTTCGCCTGCGGCAGCTGCTTTGAGATTGGCGGCTGTGTCACCGAGACCGCCCAAAGCCTTGAACCATAATTTTGCGTGTTCCTTTTCGTTGTTAGCTGTTTCCTCAAAAATAGCGGCGATCTGCTGATAGCCTTCCTTTCTGGCTACGGAAGCAAAGTAGGTATACTTGTTTCTTGCCTCAGATTCGCCTGAAAAAGCAGCCATTAAGTTTTTTTCGGTTTTTGAGCCTTTAAGTTCCATATCAATTCCTCCTTGAACTGTGTTTTTTTATTATTGACTTATTTTTCATATTCAAGTCATCAAATAAACTTTATCATTAAAAATTTTTCTTGTCAAGACGAAAAAAAGAATTTCATAAATACAAAACTAACAAGTAAAATACACCTTGAACAGGCAATTTTGTCCGTATTAACAAAAAGCCGTTTTTACTTATTTTTCATTGACAAAAAAGTTGCTTTTATGCTATAATTCAAAAGGTGTCCGTCTTCGGAAAACACCCCTGTGAAACTAAAAAACACAGTTCTTTGAAACTGACGGATTTAAGTGGAGCACCACGGTGAATCAAAGAACTATATACACGGCTTCGGCCGTTATGTCGACCGTCTGGGCAGCTTATCAAAGGACTAACCTTAGATAAGTGTGCCCTTTTTTATTTGAATTTTATTTTCAGGAGGTTTCCCAATGAAAAAAGTAGCTATTATTATGGGAAGTGACAGCGATTTACCCGTAGTTGCCAAAGCGTCCGATACCCTCAAGCAGTTCGGTGTACCCTGCGAAATGCACATCTATTCCGCACACCGCACTCCCGAACAGGCCAAGCAGTTCAGTGAGACTGCCCGTGAAAACGGCTTCGGTGTTATCATCGCCGCCGCAGGTATGGCTGCACATCTGGCAGGTGCCATCGCCGCCAATACTACTCTTCCCGTCATCGGCATCCCTATGAAATCCAAATATCTCGACGGTATCGATGCTCTCCTTTCCACTGTTCAGATGCCCTCAGGTATTCCCGTGGCCACAGTGGCTATCGACGGAGCAGTAAATGCCGCACTTTTAGCCATCGAGATTTTAGCCGTAACCGACGAGGAGCTCGCTCTCAGACTCAAGGCTAAAAGAGACAATGACACAAAAACAGTTCTCGAAAAAAACAAAAAGACAGAACTTGAATATAATAACTGAATTCTAAAACGGAGGTTTATCACAATGGAAAAAACAACACAGCTTTATGAAGGCAAGGCCAAGAAGGTATTTGCCACAGCAGACGAAAATCTCGTAATCGTTTCCTACAAGGACGATGCCACCGCATTCGACGGTCTCAAAAAAGGCCAGATCATGGGCAAGGGTGTAGTTAACAACCGTATGTCAAACTACCTCTGCCAGCTTCTCGAAAAGCACGGTGTTCCCACTCACTATGTAGAGGAGCTCAACGACAGAGAAACAGTAGTTAAAAAAGTAAGCATCGTTCCTCTCGAGGTTATCATCAGAAACATTTCCGCAGGCTCCTTCTCAAAGAAGTACGGCGTAGAGGAGGGCATCGTATTTGACGAGCCCACACTCGAGTTTTCCTATAAGAACGACGACCTCCACGATCCTCTCCTTAACCAGTACCACGCACTCGCACTGAAGCTTGCCACCAAGGAAGAAATCGAAACCATCAAGGCTATGGCCTTCAAGGTAAATGAGGTACTCAAGGCATACTTCCTTTCTCTCGGTGTAAAGCTCGTCGACTTCAAAATCGAATTCGGCCGCCTCGCTGACGGCACCATCATCCTCGCTGACGAAATCTCTCCCGATACCTGCCGCTTCTGGGATGCAGAAACCAACGAGAAGCTCGACAAGGACCGTTTCCGCCGTGACCTCGGCGGTGTAGAGGACGCTTACAAGGAAATGATGAAGAGAGTCTTCGGTGAATAAAAATTAACAGACCGGCCGGATATTTTTTCAAAAAAAGTATTCGGCTATTTCCACTTTTAAAAGAGCATTAATTTACCCAAACGGAGGTATTTTATGGGAGGATTTTTCGGCGCAACATCGAAAAGAGATGTAATATTAGATGTGTTTTTCGGTGTTGACTATCATTCACATTTAGGTACACGCAGAGGCGGTATGGCTGCCGTAAACAAGGAAAAGGGCTTTCAGAGAGATATTCATAATATCGAAAACTCTCCCTTCCGCACCAAGTTTGCAGGCATAACCGATGAAATGCAGGGTAATGCCTGCATAGGCTGTATAAGCGACAGCGATCCTCAGCCTATCATCATCCGCTCAAATCTCGGCGTTTATGCCATCACCACCATCGGCATCATCAATAATGCCGACGAGCTGATAAAGGATTTTCTTTCCTCTAACGGCAATCACTTTACAGGTATGACCGGCGGCAGAATCAATTCCACGGAGCTGGTTTCCGCCCTCATCAATCAGAAGAATTCTTTCAGCGAGGGCATCCGCTACGCACAGGAGAAAATCGACGGTACTCTATCACTTCTCATTCTTACACAGGATGGCTCCGTCATTGCCGCCCGTGATAAGGTGGGCAGAATACCCGTTATTCTCGGCAAGGATGAAGACGGACACTGCGTTTCCTTCGAGTCCTTTGCCTTTGAAAAGCTTGACTATGAATTTTTAAGAGAGCTCGGCCCCGGTGAAATCGTAGAGCTTACTCCCGAAAAGATTACGGTTCTCGCTCCGCCGCAGAAAAAGATGCGTGTCTGCTCCTTCCTCTGGACCTACTACGGCTATCCCAATTCCTGCTACGAAGGAAAGAATGTAGAGGTAATGAGAACTAAAAACGGTGAGGTTCTCGCCAGAGAGGACAGGAAAAAGGGACTCTGTGAAAATATCGACTTCGTAAGCGGTATACCCGACTCAGGTACACCCCACGCTATCGGCTACTCAAATGAAAGCCACATTCCCTTTGCCAGACCCTTTATCAAATATACACCTACCTGGCCCAGAAGCTTTATGCCCTCTAATCAGAAGGAAAGAAACCGTGTGGCTAAAATGAAGATGATTCCCGTTCACGATCTCATCAAGGATAAAAGTCTTCTGTTTGTCGATGACAGCATCGTCAGAGGCACCCAGCTTCAGGAAACGGTTGATTTCCTCTACAGCAACGGTGCCAAGGAGGTTCATATGCGCTCTGCCTGTCCGCCCATTATGTTCGGCTGTAAGTTCCTTAACTTCTCACGGAATACCTCCGACGATGAGCTTATCGCACGCAGAACCATTCATGAGCTCGAAGGCGAGGAGGGTGACAGGCACTTAGAGGAATATGCAGATGCCTCTACGGAAAGAGGTCAGAAGCTTCTTCAGACCATATCGGAAAAATTAGGCTTTGCTTCCCTCGGCTATCAGTCACTTGACGGGCTTATCGAGGCCATCGGCCTTCCCGAGGACTGTGTATGTACATATTGCTGGAACGGTAAAGAATAAAGCACAAAAGAGTAACGAAAGGAAATAATAATTATGTTGAATTCAAAATCAGAAAGCTATGCAGCAGCAGGCGTTGACATTACTGCAGGCTACAAAGCAGTAGAGCTTATGAAAGGACATGTCAAGAGAACCCGTAACGAGGGCTCTATGGATGATGTAGGAGGCTTCGGCGGCTGCTTCGATCTGAGCTGCGTAGCCGGAATGGAGCATCCCGTTTCCGTTTCAGGCACTGACGGCTGCGGTACAAAGGTTAAGCTTGCCATCCTTATGGATAAGCACGACACCATCGGTATCGATGCAGTAGCTATGTGTGTCAATGACATCATCTGTGTCGGTGCAAAGCCTCTGTTTTTCCTTGACTATATTGCCTGCGGAAAGAACTACCCCGAAAAGATCGCCGAAATCGTAAGCGGTGTGGCTGAGGGCTGTGTTCAGTCAGGCGCAGCACTTATCGGCGGTGAAACAGCTGAGCATCCCGGACTTATGCCCGCTGAGGACTACGACCTCGCAGGCTTCGCAGTCGGCGTAGTAGATAAGCCTAAAATGATCGACAACAGCAAAATGGCTGCAGGCGATGTGGTTATCGCCCTCCCCTCTACAGGTATTCACTCAAACGGCTTCAGCCTGTGCCGTAAGGTTTTTGATATCGACAATAACAATCCCGAGCTTTACATACCCCGCGAAGAATTAGGCGGAAAGACCATCGCTGAGGCACTTCTCGTTCCCACAAAGATTTATGTAAAGCCTGTTTTAGCCCTCATCGAAAAGGTAAAGGTAAAGGGCATTTCACACATCACGGGCGGCGGCTTCTATGAAAACATTCCCCGCTCCATTCCCGACGGTCTGTGTGCAAAGATTGACAAATCTGCCGTTAAGGTTCTTCCCATCTTTGATGTAATTGCAAAGTGGGGCAACATTCCCGAGCGTGATATGTATAACACCTATAATATGGGTGTAGGTATGAGCATAGTCGTTCCCGCCGATGAGGTTGAGCTTTCTCTCAGCACTCTTAAGGAAAACGGCATCGATGCTTATGTTATCGGTGAAATCATCGAAGGCACAGAAAAGATTGTCATCGACTAAGAGGTAGCGGCTATGAGTAAAACTAAAATCGCCGTTCTCGTTTCAGGCGGCGGCACTAATTTGCAGGCCCTTATCGATGCACAGAAAAGCGGCATCATAAAAAGCGGCGAAATCACCCTCGTTATCTCAAATAATAAAAATGCCTACGCTTTGCAGAGAGCGGCCGATAACGGCATTAAAAGTGAGGTAGTTCTGAAAAAGGAGCTGGGCTCACAGGAAGCCTTTGAGGAAAGGATAGTTTCTCTTCTTAAAGAAAACGGAATCGAACTTATCGTTCTGGCAGGCTTTATGAGCATCCTCTCCGAAAGCTTCACCCGTCAGTTTGACAAAAGAATTTTAAATGTTCATCCCTCTCTTATACCCTCCTTCTGCGGCAAGGGCTTCTACGGACTTTATGTTCATGAGGCTGCCCTCAGCTACGGAGTAAAGGTGACCGGTGCCACGGTACACTTCGTAAATGAGATCCCCGACGGCGGTGAAATCATTATGCAGAAGGCTGTGGAAATAAAAGAAGGCGACACCCCCGAAATTTTACAGAAAAGAGTTATGCAGGAGGCCGAATGGATTATCCTTCCTCTTTCAGCAGAAAAAATATCTAAAGAAATAAAGGAGAGCAAGTAATGAAAGTTAATACCATCAAAGACGAACTCAATTCCCTGGCTTATCACGGCAGAGGCATCATCATCGGTAAAAGTGCCGACGGCAAAAAGGCTGTAACTGCCTATTTCATTATGGGCAGAAGCGAAAACAGCCGTAACCGTGTTTTCGTTTTAGAGGGCGACGCTATGCGCACCAAGGCCTTTGACGAAAGCAAAATGACTGACCCCCACCTTATCATCTACTATCCCGTAAGAGTTTTAGGCAACAAGACCATCGTTACAAACGGTGACCAGACAGATACAATCTATGAGCTTATGGATAAGCAGATGACCTTTGAGCAGGCTCTCCGTACCCGTGAATTCGAGGACGACAAGCCTAACTTCACTCCCCGTATTTCAGGTATCATCAGACTTGAAAAGGACGGTATGAACTTCGCTATGTCCATCCTTAAGAGTGCCGAGGGTGACGACTCCTCCTGCGAGCGCTTCACCTATGCCTACTCCGATCCTCTCTGCGGTAAGGCTAAGTTCATCCACACCTACAACTGTGACGGCAACCCTCTCCCCTCATTCGAGGGCGAGCCGAAAACTCTTATTCTCCCCGATGTTTCCATCGACGAGCTTACAGACCTTATCTGGACAAACCTTAACGAAGACAACAAGGTTTCCCTTTTCGTAAGATATATCGACATCGAAACAGGCGAAGCTGAAACCAGAGTAGTAAACAAGAATAAATAAGGAGACAGCAAAATGGTGTCAAATAAAGATAAATACATTTCCCCCTTCTCAACCCGCTATGCCAGCGCAGAGATGCAGGAAATCTTTTCCGAGAATTTTAAGTTCAGAACCTGGAAAAGACTGTGGATTGCTCTGGCCAAGGCTGAAAAGGAGTTAGGCCTCGATGTAACTCAGGAGCAGATAGACGAGCTCGTAGCCTTCAAGGACGAAATCGACTACGAAACAGCTGAAAAAAGAGAAAAGGAATGCCGACACGATGTAATGAGCCATGTTTATGCCTACGGCAAGCAGTGCCCCAAGGCTGAAAGCATTATCCATCTCGGTGCCACCAGCTGCTATGTCTGCGATAACACAGATGTTATCATTA
>JAFSDF010000183.1 GCA_017436375.1 Clostridia bacterium
AACGACATCGGCACCGCAGGCTATGGCCGCCCTTGCTCTTGTCCACTTATCTGCATAGGCACACTCGCCGCGCTGGACGAAATTTCCGCTCATTACACAGACGATGAAATTCGCTCCCGCTTCCTTGGTTTTTTCGATATGATAAAGGTGTCCCTTATGAAAGGGATTATATTCACACACTATTCCTGCTGTCACTGTCTCACCTCTTTACGGTTGCTATTATGTATTTTAAGTGTTTTAAGCACGATTGTCAAGAAAATTTATTATTGACTATTAACCGGGCAGATAGTATAATCTAATCAATAAAAGCAAAAGGTGATATTTATGAAGATAATTAATACGGATTTAGCCGAAGTTAAGCTTATTGAGCCTCAGATTTTCGGTGATAACAGAGGCTGGTTTTATGAATCCTATAACTACGAAAAATTGAAGGAGCTGGGCATAGATACGGTTTTCGTACAGGATAACCGTTCCTTTTCTGCAGAAAAAGGTACACTCAGAGGAATTCATTTTCAGAAAACGCCCTATGCACAGACCAAGCTTATCTGCTGCACCAGAGGAAAAATACTCGATGTAGCTGTGGATTTGAGGAAAGGCTCCCCTACCTATCTTAAATGGATAAGCGTGCTTCTGACCGATGAAAACAAAAATATGCTCTATATCCCAAAGGGCTTCGGACACGGCTTCGTAACCCTCACCGATAATGTGGAGGTGCTTTACAAGGTAGACGGCTACTATAACAGGGAAAACGACAGAAGCATCCGCTACGACGACAGTGAAATCGGTGTAAAATGGGGTATTGATTCCCCTGTTCTTTCGGAAAAGGACAGGAACGCACCCTATCTCTGCGACAGTGATGTTGACTTCACATACTGAGGTGATAAGATGATTATAGTAACAGGTGCCGCGGGACAGCTCGGCGGCGATGTATGCCGCATTTTAAAAGAAAAGAATATTCATCACAGAGGCATAGATAAAAAGGATGTGGATATTACCTCAGCATCGGCTGTAGATGACTTTTTTGCAGACACAGACTTTGATGTGCTCATTCACTGCGCCGCCTATACTGCCGTGGATAAGGCCGAGGAAGAAAAAGAGCTCTGTTTTGCCATCAATGCAAAGGGTACGGAAAATCTGGCAAAGGTCTGCCGAGATAAAAACGCCGCCATTATTTACATCAGCACTGACTATGTTTTTTCAGGTGAAGGCGAAAAGCCCTTCGAAACCGACGATGAAAAATGTCCCCTTTCCGTTTACGGTAAAAGCAAAACAGAGGGCGAAAAGGCTGTGACTGAGCTATGCGAAAAATATTTTATCGTGCGTACCTCCTGGGTTTTCGGTGAGCAGAACAGAAACTTCATCGCCACTATGCTCCGTCTTTCTCAGACGAGAAACGAGGTCAGTGTAGTATGCGATCAGGTAGGCTCTCCCACCTATTCTAATGACCTTGCCCTGCTTCTTACCGAAATGGCACAGACGGAAAAATACGGCATTTATCATGCCACCAATGAAGGCTTCTGCTCCTGGTATGAGCTGGCCGTAAAGGTTTTCGGATATAAAAATATTAAAATGAAGGTAACTCCGGTAACAAGTGAAGAATATATCACCTCTGCCAGAAGGCCTAAAAATTCGAGACTGAGCAAAAAATCACTCACCGAAAACGGATTCTCTCTCCTTCCCCCATGGGAAGATGCAGTGGAAAGATATCTTGACATAAAATAATCAAGCAAAACAAAATAAAACAGAAATTTCTTCGGCAAAGCTGTCAGAGATTTCTGTTTTTTTAATGTCCCTGAGGACTTTATGATGCGGCTGATATTTTCTCCTGCCCATATAAGGCTCTTACCTTTTCAAGCATAGTTTCGGCGAAAATGGCATAACCCTGTGAAGGATCACTTACAAATACATGGGTTACGGCACCGACAAGCATATTATCCTGTATGATAGGTGAGCCACTCATTCCCTGAACTATACCGCCTGTTTTTTCTATCAGTTTACTGTCTGTTACTTTTATTACCATATTCTTATTCTGCGACGAATTATCCATTACCTTAGTTATCTCTATCTCATAATATTCAGGGCCATTTTTATCCACAGTGGAAATTATATAGGCTTTACCTGTTTTCACTTCGCTTTTAGTTGCCACGGGCATCGGGGATTTCACACTGATTTTATCCGCCTTTCCGTAAACACCCGTTTCACAGTTACACAGAAGCTCTCCCTTTATTTCCGGATTGAACACACCGCAAAGCTCGCCTGCTTTACCGCTTTTACCCTTATAGCATCCGCTGATATGAGCTGACACTATATCACCGTTTGAAAGAGGCAGAATTTCACCTGTGTCCACATCGCACACTCCGTGTCCCAATGAAGCAAACATACCTGTACCGGCATCATAAAATGTCATCGTACCTATTCCTGCCGCACTGTCTCTTATCCACAGTCCCGCTTTGTATTTGCCTTCGGAAACACTGTATGCCAAAGAAAAGGGTATACTGTACCTCCTGCTGTCTCGAATATATTCCAGAGTCATACTTCCGGCACCCGCCTTCAGAAAAATATCTGAAACCTGTTTGCTGTTTTTTACCTTTGTTCCGTTAATTGAGTAAATGACATCGCCCTTCTGAAGTCCCGCACTCCTCGCCGGGGAAACAGTACCCATTTCCGTATCGACTTCATCCGTACCTACTATCATAACACCCTCAGTGAAAAGCCTCAAGCCGAAAAGCTCGCCCGAAACCTCCACATAATCTCTGCTTTTGACGGTAACAGAGGAGCTTTTTACGGGAATCACATTAAGAAGACTTACCTCGGCTTCGTATTTTTCACTCTGACCGAAATTTCTCCGAGCATCACTGCCGATTTTTTTACCGTAGGTTATAGTATAGATTTCATTTACGCTTTCTCTTTTATCAGCTATGCAGTAAAGCTCATCGGGAACTGCATAAAAGCCGTAAACGAGAAGGCATAAAAGAACAAAAGTAACTGTCATCAGAGCTGTTCTTATTGCTTTGATACTCTTTACCATTTTTCACCTCCGAACACGCTGTTTTTTCAGCCGCAGATATAATTTGTGTCCGTAGTCAAAAAATATCACAGGTAAAAAATCTCTCAAAAACGAAGCTCCCGAATTTACTGAGAAATCGGGAGCTTTGTAATTTATTTCAAATAATTTTTAATCATAGCAAGTATTCTTTCGGTGCTTTTACCGTCGCAGGCGCCCATCTGTTTTTCATTGAAAAGAGCTCTTATCTCAGCGGAGGAAACCTCTTTTGCCCGTCTGACGGCAGGCAGGATTTCCGATGCTTTTACTATCTTTTCTCCCGGCAGATCCTTATCATAATCGAGATAGATATCATCTCTGTGCGCCTCATAGTCAGGACAGTAAAACACGGTAGGCTTATCCATCAGCGATGCATCAAAAACGACAGAGGAATAATCGGTTATGATTACATCCGCTACCGCTAAAAGCTCACTGGTGCTTTCAAAGGTATAATCCTTTACTCTGGAGTAAAACTTTCCTTTGATATATTCCTCCTTCATAGAGGGATGACGGCAGATAATGAATACCTCATCATCCTCCAGCTCATCATTGAGCTTTGACCAGTCAATTTCAGGCTCAAAGGGAATGATTACATCATCCTTTACTCTTACGGTGGGACAGTAAAGGTACACTCTTTTATTTCTCAGAAGCGGATGCCTGGAGCAGATTTCTTCCTTATTTGTCCTGATATTTTCCCTGTTGATTACGAGATCAGAACGGGGTGTACCTACAGCCTTTACCACATCCTCCTCCAGACCGAAGGCGTGGCAGTAATACTGACGGACATATTCTGAAGAAACACAGAAATCACTGTACTGGGAATGAGTTTTATACTCATCCAAATCCGAAAGTATCGACGGACCGTCAATACCCATTTTCTTAAAGGCACCGCCCGTGTACCATATCTGGATAAGCCTCTGCTCATCCTTCAGCTTATATTTACGCAGATGGTAGATATAGTCATCGGTCACTATGACCTTACTGGTGAAAAGATAATATCTTTTCTTTACCAGATCTCTGAAGCCGTGCGGCTTTTCTTTGGCGAAAAGGACCTTTTTTTCACTGCAGTGTCTGTAAAGCTGAGCCAGATTTTCGTCAGGCTCTCCCGTAGTTCTGCCCGTGTAAAAGAAAACCCTTTCCTGAAGCTTAAGAGAAGAAAAAATAAATGTGAAAATAAAATCAAGCAAGGCATAAATATATTTTACACCGAAAGAAAATCTATTCTTTATTTTTTCTTTTATACTTTTGAGCCTTACATTGGTAAAATAATTAAGCTTATAGGTTTTATAAATATTTCTCTTTGTCTCATCGAGAAGCCTTTCCTCCTTACGAAGATAGGAAACAGCCTGCTCCTCGGTTATACCGAAATAGGTACCGCGATGAAAAACCTTTTTAAAGCGCGAATGCTTATAAAGCTTATACATATCATATACGGGATTATCGGAAAAAGAAAAATGTATACCCTTCAGATGCTGTACGCTGAAAAGCTTATTACTGAAAAACAGATCCAGAAGATAGGCTTTATCCTGCGAATGAACACGGTCCTTTTCTGTCTGTGATTTAAAGAATAAATCCGAAAAAATATATTCACCGGTATTGTTCCCATCGAAAAGAGTGATGGGTGAGGTGGAAAAGCCGTACCTGTCTCTGCCCTCCAGAACGGAGTAATGACGCATCAGGATTTTAGGATTAAGTCTCACATAACACTCCTGAAACATAATATAATCCGTATTACACATATCCAGACACATATCCCTGAACTCAGCGGCAGAGTCTCCTCTGATGAAGGTAAGATTTTCTGCGTTTTTGTATTTTTCGGGGAAAATCCCGTAAAGGCTTTCATCGACAAAAAGCTCAAACGAGGGCATAGTCTGATTGTATACGGACTCAGTCAGAACCGCCAGATTTTCCTCGGTACACTCCCCTTCCCTCATAACAGGTGAGATGCAAAGAGTTACCTTAGGTCTTTCAGCCATTTCCTTTTTGGAGCTCAGAAGCTCTTCGCCGTAAAAAATATCCTTATTCTTTTTTCTGAGCTGACTTTTTCCCGATTTGGAAAGCTTAAGATAAAGAGAGCTGATTATCCGAGCATAATTACTTATTCTTTCATCGTCGAGACTCCAGAAATGACGGTAATAGCTGTAAAGCAGAACAGTGATTTCCTTATGATAAATCTGATCAATATAGCATATTTTCTGCTTTTTGAGATTTTTTTTGGCAAAGTCCGTCGGTGCCTCCGCTATCTCTTTATCGAAAGCAGCCTCCGCCTGTGAGGTTATATACTCATAAGCGGACAGATACTGACCGATGGGAAACTCGGAAACACCCTCGTCTTTTACCGGGTTAATGTAAATAACCGAGCTTTTTGAGCAGGAGGCTATTATGTTACTGCTGAAAGCAAAGGGTATGGAAAAGGCCGCCTCTCTCGCCTTTCCGTAGGGCGAAAAAGCAGCAGAGAGCTCCTTAATTTTCTCTCTTTTAAAGATTTTATTTGTAACGGAAGGATTCCATATAAGATTTGTGTCAAACTTATCCGTAAGCTTTTCCTTGGAAAGAGTGTTTGATGAGGAAAATTCGTGCTTACCGTAAATGTCAGTGCTCGCCATAGGAGAAACGCACAGGTCAGCATCCTTTTCCCGTGCGGTTTCATACATTTCTCTGAGCAGATTTTTAGTGAAAACCACATTACTGTCACAGAAGGACACATATTTTCCCACAGCCTTGGAAAGAGCAAAATTCCTGCTTTCCGAAATGCTGTCACCCTCAAAGGAATAAAAATGAAAGCGGCTGTCCTGAGTATATGATCTCATAATATCTGCCGTACTGTCAGATGAAAGAGCATCGACCATTATGATCTCTATGTCCTTTAGGCTCTGATTTTTGAGACTGTCGAGAGATTTTTTTATCCTTTCGCCGCCGTTATGAACTGCCGCGATCACACTTACCTTTATACTCAAAGCAACCCTTCCTTTCGTTAGTATTCATTTATCCGGATTAAGACTGTTCACCCCTGAGAACCGAAACAGCATAAAGAAACTGTCCGTCCTCCTCTATCACATCACTGCGCGGAGAGTCCTCTGTTATATAATCGGGAGCAATACCGACACCGTTAAAGCTTTCACTTTTATAGGGCATCACGGTACCAGTGGTGAGAAGCACTGCACTGCCTTTGGAAAGCTCAAATATTTCCTGCATCAGTGCTGAGCCCTTGGTATTGCCCGTGCCGAAAATCACACCCTTATTGAAATCCCTGATATTACAGGCAAAAAGCTCTGCCGCCTTTTGTGTGTCACCGCTTACGAGAACCGCTACAGGAAGACTCACCTCTCCGGAAGCAGTGGAGAAGGTTTTTACAGTGCTGCCGTTTTCATCCAGGACAGTAGCGGCAGCTCTCTGAGTGTCAGACATCGGCACAAAAACATCGAGCGTTTTCATCGCCTGCTCATAATTACCGCTGGTATTATCCCTTAAGTCAACTACAACGGCAGAAATATCAGATGACAAAAATTTATCTATGGCCTGCTGTGTCTGTTCTGCTGTGGAAGGATAGAAATCCTTGATTCCGATATAGCCCACACCGTTATATGCTCCGGTAAAAACCGACTGTGCCTCGTAGCCCTTGACTACGGTAACATTAGTTTCCGTACCGTCACGGCTATAGATAATATTTACACTTGTGAGCTTATCGCCCAAAAGCTTGGATTCCATCTCTTCATAATTATTTACATCGATTCTTATTCCGTCGAAGGCTACAATCACATCCCCCGCACGAAGGCCGCTGTTTTCGGCAGGCGAGCCGTCATAAACCTTGGTAATTCCGATGTATCCGCTTTTAGTTTTAGTGTATTCGGCACCGATACCGAACATATCACCGTTGACCTCAGAGAGATATTCCTTATATCTGTCAGCCGTCATATACAGAGAGTTTCTGTCTCCGAGACCTGCCACATAGCCCTGAGCTATAGCCTGCTCAAGATCCTTGGCCTCGCTTTTTCCGTAGTAATTGCTGTTTATAACATCATCGAGCTCATCGAGAATTTCATATCTCTCTATCTTTTCGGGAAGTCCCTTCAGAATAGAATTATACTCATTACCCACTATGCCGAGAGTAACCGCCGAAGACAGAGCGGCAACAAGTATGAAAAGAGAAACTGCCACACCTAAGGATATTTTTTTATTCATAAACTCTCATCTCCTTAATAAAACACAAGCAGAGGGATAGAAATCTATCCCTCATATTCCGGTTCTTTTTACGGCTTTTTAACGAAATTCATAGGATTCTTCTTTTCTCCGTAATATCTTACCTCGAAATGAAGATGGGGGCCTGTGGAGTTACCTGTACTGCCTACACGGCCGATCATCTGTCCCTTGGAAACATTGTCTCCGGTGGAAACATAACGGGAGGACATGTGGGCATAAAGAGTGGAATATCCGTCTCCGTGGTCAATAAGAACATAGATGACGTAGCCGCGGTTTGAGGTTACAGCAGTAATTACCTTAACTGCCCTTGAAGCAT
>JAFSDF010000184.1 GCA_017436375.1 Clostridia bacterium
GTTACAATCGCAAAGGAAATCGAACTTGAAGATGCATTCGAAAATATGGGTGCACAGCTTGTAAAAGAAGTTGCAACAAAGACAAACGATGTTGCAGGTGACGGTACAACAACTGCTACACTTTTAGCTCAGGCTCTTGTTCGTGAAGGTATGAAGAATGTAGCAGCAGGTGCAAACCCAATGGTAGTTAAAAAGGGTATGAAGGCTGCTGTTGACGCTGTTGTTGCTGAAGTACTTAAAAACGCAAAACCTGTTGAATCTTCAGAGGATATCGCAAGAGTTGCAACAGTTTCTGCTGCTGACGAATATGTTGGTGAACTTATTGCTGATGCAATGGCAAAGGTTACTGCTGACGGTGTTATCACAATCGAAGAATCAAACACAGGCGAAACACATTCAGATATCGTTGAGGGTATGCAATTTGACCGTGGATACATTTCACCTTATATGGTAACAGATACAGATAAGATGGAAGCAGTTATCGACGACGCACTTATCCTTATCACAGATAAAAAAATCAGCAACATTCAGGAGGTTCTTCCCCTCCTCGAGCAGGTTCTCAAAATGGGCAAAAAGCTCGTTATCATCGCTGAGGATGTAGAAGGCGAAGCACTCGCTACTCTCCTCGTTAACAAGCTCCGCGGCACCTTTACCTGCGTAGCAGTAAAGGCTCCCGGCTTCGGTGACAGAAGAAAGGAAATGCTTCAGGACATCGCTATTCTCACAGGCGGTCAGGTTATCACAGCTGACCTCGGTCTCGACCTTCAGACAGCTACAGTAGATATGCTCGGTACTGCCCGTCAGGTTAAGATTACCAAGGAAAACACCACTATCGTTGACGGTGCAGGTGACAAGGACCAGATCAAGGCCCGCGTAAATCAGATCAGGGCTCAGATCGAGGCCTCCACATCTGAATTCGATACAGAAAAGCTTCAGGAGCGTCTTGCAAAGCTTGCAGGCGGTGTGGCGGTTATCAAGGTCGGTGCCGCCACAGAAACCGAAATGAAGGAAAAGAAGCTCCGCATTGACGATGCTTTAGCCGCTACAAAGGCAGCCGTAGAGGAAGGCTCAGTAGCAGGCGGCGGTGTGGCTCTGCTCAATGCAGTTCCCGCAGTGGCCGCTTTAGCAGAGGCTACAGAGGATCCCGACGAAAAGACCGGTGTACGCATCGTTCTCAAGGCTTTAGAGGAGCCCGTCCGTCAGATCGCAAAGAACGCAGGTCTCGAAGGCTCTGTTATCGTTAACGCTATCCTCGAAAGCGGCAAGACAGGCTACGGCTTTGACTTCGCTAAGGAGCAGTATGTGAATATGGCTGAGGCAGGCATCCTCGATCCTACCAAGGTTACCCGCTCCGCTCTCGAAAACGCCTCATCGGTAGCCGCTATGGTGCTTACCACAGAATCTCTTATCGCAGACATTCCCGATCCTGCCGCAGATGCAGCAGCCGCTGCCGCTATGGCTCAGGGCGGAGGAATGTATTAATTCAATGAATATTGAATAGTGAAAAGTGAATAATTGCGGTCGCGGAACCTCTCCTTTCAGGCGAGGCAAGTTCTGCGACCGTTTTATTTTTGTTCCGCGCAGGGAGATTTACAAAACAAGAGGAGAGAAAAATTAAAAGGCAAGGAATCTCAGCAAATCTCAGCAGAAATCCTTGCTTTTTGTTTGTATTAATTTATCGGACGACCAATGATTATACCTTCCGGACCGATACCACCGTAAGCACCTTTCCCTTAACCTTAAAGGAAACCTCCACCCCTGCGAAGCTGAAGCCGTAAACTCTTTCCTCGTCATTCTGATAGGAAGGTCTCGGATCACAGGCTAAAACCTTGATAAGTGCCGATCTTTTTTCTTCGGGAACTTTTTCAAGCAAAACCTCGGGGAAGTCCACCTCGAGCTTTCTCTCGTCGAGATTTTCCGTAAATCCGCCAACTGCTTCGGGGTGAGAGTCTGCGTAAGGAAGGTAAGGCTTTATATCATAAATCGGTGTGCCGTTCATCAGATCGGCACCCTTTACATATATTACGGCTCCCTCTTTTTCCGTCAGCTCGATTCTGTCGAGCTTCACTGAGGAAAGGCCTATTGAGTTAGGACGGAAGGGTGAACGGGTGGCGAAAACTCCCATTCTTTTATTACCGCCTAAAAGGGGCGGTCTGACTGTGGGCCTCCAGTCCTCTCTCACCGCCTCGGAAAACTCCCACAGGAGCCATATATGCGAAAAGTCCTCGAGACCTCTCAGTGCTTCCGGGTTACGGTATTCGGGAGTGAAGACTATTTTCCCTTCAAGCTCTTCGATAAGTCCGCTCTGGCGGGGTATGCCGAACTTTTCGGGAAAGTCCGTGTAAATGTGTGCTATAACTTTCATTTTTCATTTCTTCTTTCAGAGATGTTGTTTTTTTATTATACAATAAAAAATCCCCTCAATCAAGTCAATGCTGTCAGCTAACTCTTTTGTCATCTTGAGCGTAGCGAAAGATATTTCACATTAGTTCAGGATGACACTTCCGAGGAAGTGTTAATTTATGATATATACTCTATATACTCCTCGAGGCAAAGATTTTTCTCCTTCATTACCTTCGCCGCCTTTTCCCCCACATAGCGATAATGCCACGGCTCATTTGAGATACCTGTAATGTCTGTCTTGTCCTCGGGATAGCGCTTAATAAAGCCGTATCTGTGGGCGTTTATGTTAAGCCACTCATAGACCTCATCACCACTTTTCTCTCTGTCGGGGTTAATATCCACAGCAAGACCTGATTCGTGCTCGCTCATACCCGGCTCTGCCACCCATTTTTCCGTAAGCCTTTTCGCCTCTTTTCTGCTGTAGCCCTCCGCACGGTATGCCGCGTATTTATTTTCGAATATATCCTCCTGCTTTTCACCGCTCCGATAGCCTGACCTCACCTCGGGATAATATCCCTCTGCCCTCATATCGTCAAACATTTGCTGGAGATAAGGATAGATTTCACTGTCTATCCTTTCGCCGTTTGTAAGCGTAACCAGCTTCATCTCATAATCATCGGGAATTCTGCTTTCGTAATTAACGAGCATAAGGAATTTCCCGTTTTCCATAGTGGCTTCTCTGACGAAAATACCGCCTTTTTTATAAAGCATATCCCCCGCTGCCGTCAGAATAAACACAGCGAGAAATATCAGCACCAATATGCGGAAACGGTTTCTCTCCTTCTTTTCCTTTGCTTTTCTGCTCATAGCAATCACCTCTGTAACCACTATAAGCCGATAAAAAAGAGAAAGCAATACAGGTAAGACACTCTTCAGTAAATCTTAAGAATTCTGTAAGAAAAGGCTGCCGCACGGTGCAGCAGCCTTGTTTTATCTTGATTTTTTGAACGACCTGAGTATATTATCCGACGGAAAGCCGAACGGCTTCATACTT
Source organism: Clostridia bacterium (assembly GCA_017436375.1). Lineage (GTDB taxonomy): Bacteria > Bacillota > Clostridia > Oscillospirales > Acutalibacteraceae > UBA6857. Next base: position 3,398 of record JAFSDF010000184.1, read on the forward strand.
AAAATGAAGGTTATTACTACACCTATAAGCATGGCAACCAGCTTGCCCACGGGCGTACTGAACAGCAAAGTCAGAAGACCTGTCTTTTCCATAATCAGAACTACAGGCCAATGCCAGAAATAAACCTGTATCGTCCTCGAGCCGAAATCGCTTACCAAGGGGATTTTCCGCGAGGGAACAGCACATATAATACAGAAAGAAACCACAGCGGTAATCACATAGCATAAAAGCCTGTAGAGCATACCCCATTTTTCAAAGGCAGGGTTAACGCTGAAGGAATTCCGTCCCGTAAAAAGCGGTCGAAGCATATATACATCGTCAATGCAGAAAAGGCACACAGCTCCCCATATAAGCAGTACGGCTACACCTGCCGCCTTAAGAATTTTTTTACCGTTAAGCTCTGTCAGCTTTTCGGGAGATGTCATCTCACCGAGAACGAAAAAGGGATAAAAAACCACCGTTCTCGACAGATATAGCCAGTCGCCTATACTGCTGTCATATCCCACAAAGCACGCTACAAGAACGGACATAAGCAGCACCAGCCTTTTATCCGCATCCCGCAAAAGGTAAGATATAAGATAAAATGCGCCCATAACGAACATAAACCAAGGCAGACCTCCGTCTGAAAGCAGACTGAAGGAGGCTTTTCCGTTAATGAGCAATTTCGAAAGAGTCAACAGTATCTTTATGGCAAAGCCGAGAAAGATAAAGCTTATGACCTTCTTTTTTGTATCTCTGTTTTTATTGAAAACGCCTGAAAGAAACAGAAATAAAGGCATGTGAAAAGAATAAATAAAGAGGAAAATACTCTTATACACATCTGATTCAGCCGTAGCGAAGTCTATAATATGTCCTACTGCGACCGTTGCGATTAAAAAGAATTTTATATTGTCGAAAAGACAGATTCTGCCTTCAGCAGTTGCTTTGTCCATTAAATCTTACCACCCTTTTAATACGGAAATATCAGCCCATAGGTCTTTTCTTCGCCGTATAATCTGAAACATCTATTCTGATAACAGAAACTATACCTGCCATCTTGTCCGTAATTTCAAAATCTCTGCCCGTCTGGGTTTTCATAAGCACCTTAAGGCCTTTTATCTTTTCTTCCGTATTCTCATCGTCCACTATAACAGCCCTGCCTCTGCCCATAACGGAAGCGTAGGTAATGCCGTAGTTACAGGCTGTTTTGCCCTCAAAGGGTACTATGTCACAGTCCAGCTCAAAAAATGCCTTCGGATTTGCTCTCATAACATCGAGCTTTCTGCCGACCTTGGCGCCGTGAAGATAAACCGTGAGCTTCCCGTCCTCCATAATATAGCCGTAATTCATCGGCACCACATAGGGCTCGTCTCCGTCAACGAGACCTAAATGTAAAACCTTTGCTTTATCGAGAATGGAGAGAATCTCCTCCGTATCAGTAACTTCTCTTTCTCTCTTTGTTATACCTTTTTTCATAGCTTTTATCCTTCCACCTGTTTATAATACATTCTTCCGACCTCAATTTCTCCGCCTCTGCAGGTTAAAAGTTCAGAAACAGTTACGAGCTGATATCCTTCACCAATAAGTGCAGGAATAACCTTTTCCATAGCATCAACCGTTGTTTTATGAAGGTCATGACAAAGAATTATGTGTCCGTCACCAGCGTCTTTTATTATCTCCTTGTATACCGCATCAGCATTCTTCGTTTTCCAGTCGAGTGTATCCACAGACCAGTTAACAAAGGTCACACCGATCTCTTTACCGAGAGCTCTTATTTCATCGTTACATGCTCCGTAGGGCGGTCTGACAATGGTGCAATCAACACCGGTAATGTCATAAATTTTTGCACGGGTCATCATTATCTGATCCTTCACCTCGTCAATGTCTATGTTGGTGAATTGTCTGTGACTCCAGCTGTGGTTTCCTATTTCGTGTCCCTCAAAAGCAATCCGCTTCAAGGTTTCTTTTCTGTTATCAAGAGTGTTACCCAAAACAAAAAAGGTTCCTTTGCCGCCATACTTTTTAAATATATCTAAAAGCCTCTGTGTATGTGCGCTCGGTCCGTCGTCAAAGGTAAGTGCAAGCATAGGTTTGTTTATATCAATGTTCACCTTTTCTGCCTCTACAGGCACCGTTGTTTCCTCTTTGTTCTGATTTGCGGCAACAGATTCATCCGCTTTGCTGTCCTGCAGCAGTTCCTTTGTCTCTTTTTGGGTAAAGGTATAAGTTTTTGTCCCGTCGGACATGGGAAGAAATTCCCCTCGGGTTAAAATAATTTTCAAGCTGTCTTCTGCCAGAACCCAGCATCTGAGCAAATCCCCCGGATTGAATTCACGGTCTATACCGAACTCATCAATAAGCTTCTTTTCTGCTTCCTCACGTTTTCCTTTTTTCAGTAAATCATCAATTTTAAGAAGCTTTCCGCTTTCAATATCCGCCGAAAAGGTTTCCGTCATATCTATAGGATGGGCAAGAGTGGAATCAGAATAAGTACCCTTTAATTCCACACTCACCACGTCGTTTCTATTAAAGTAGCTGTTATATGCTATGAGCAGTTCTGCCGATTCCTGCAGCTCCTTTGAAGCAGAATCCACCTGAGCCGAGGCTATGGTGTCATCTATATATTTTTTAATTGCAATATCAAGTTCTTCAATACCCGTTTCAGGAAAAAGGACTGTAGCAACAAGCTTTTCGCCAAAAAGCACTCGGCTTTCTTCTTCTCCGTATTGATGAATAACTCCCTCAAAGCTTTCTACTCTGCTAAGATAATCAGAAAGCAAAGCATCTGCTGTTTCAGGCTCTGCTTTCGAACAACCGGCAAGAAGGAGTATGGATATAACGAGTAAAATGCAAAGTGTTTTTTTCATTTTTCTACCTCTTAGCTTTCATCTTTCTAGTTTCGCCACTGATTCGACTGTTGTTTCACTGTCCCAACGGATATGTGTCACATTCTCATCCCCGTCATAAAAGACGGGGAATTTGAAATTGATACACTTTA
>JAFSDF010000015.1 GCA_017436375.1 Clostridia bacterium
TGTATCTTACTTATTTTATATATTTATATATTAATATAATATTAGTCGGTAAATCAATACTTTTATATAAAAATTAAGGAGGTAAATTATGAATTCCTTTGATGAAATATGGGAACTGGTAAAAGAACAGCTTAAGCTTTCAGTTACCGAAGTAGCCTATAATGTCTGGCTTAGTCCCTTAAGCTTCGTAAAATTTCAGAACGATACAGTTTATCTTTCGATAACTGAATTCAAAAAAAGAATTATTGTTGATAAGTTTTCCGAAATTATCAATTCCGCCTTTGAAGCAGTTTTAGGCTTCCCTATCACTATCGAATATGTCGTTCCTAACGAACACGCAAAAAATCCCGATATTAACGATTCAGGTAAATCAGAAATCAATGAGTATGATTACACATTTTCAAATTTCATAACCGGTCCCTCCAACCGCTTCGCCCATGCAGCCGCAATCAATGTAGCGAGCAATCCCGGTAAAGCATATAACCCTCTTTTTATATACGGACATTCGGGACTCGGCAAAACTCATCTGCTTTTAGCAATAATGAATGAGATAAAATCAAAAAATCCCAATGCAAATATCATTTACACCAGCGGTGAGCATTTCACAAATGAGCTTATTTACTACATAGGAAACCATAATACCTATGACTTTCACGAAAAATACAGAAACTGTGATGTTCTTCTCGTAGACGACATCCATTTTATAGCCAGAGGCGAAACCATTCAGGAGGAATTTTTCCATACCTTCAACGCACTAAATAATGCCGGAAGTCAGATAGTTCTTACCTCTGACCGTCCTCCGAAGGAAATGATGACTCTCGAGGAAAGACTCCGTACCAGATTTGAAATGGGACTTATAGCCGATGTTCAGCCTCCTACACTTGAAACAAGAATGGCTATCGTTAAAAATAAAGCTGAGGCTCTCGGTCTTGAGCTTGGTGACGAGGTAATCCAGTTCATCGGTGAAAACATAAAAAGAAACATCCGTCAGCTGGAGGGTGCTGTCAAAAAAATAAAGGCATTTCAGGATGTGGAGGGTGTAAGACCTTCCATCGCCGTGGCAAAAAGAGCTATAAGCGATCTCATCAATGATGACCAGCCCACACCTGTAACAGTAGATAATATCATCAACGAGGTTGCAAGGACCTTTGATGTAAGTCCTGCCGACATCAGATCGGATAAAAGAAGTGCAAATATCTCTCAGGCAAGACAGGTAGCAATTTATGTGGTAGAGCAGGTTACGAGTCTTTCCCTTAAAGCAATCGGTATCGAATTCGGCAATAAGCATCACTCATCCATAATCTACGCTCTTAAAGAAATAAGAAATAAAATCGAAAAGGATGTATCTCTCAAATCCACTATCGATGACATAATTAAAAACATAAATGAGAGCTGAGTTTTCCGCTTATTTTTACACATTTAACATCAGACTTTTAACTTTTACACATCTTTAAATTTTGCAGTGTTAAAAATTTAAATTATTCAACACACGATTTAACATTTAAAAAATGTCTCTGAAGTGCTTGAAATCTCAGCTTACTTCTTTTTTCCACATTTTCCGCACAGACTACTAATACTACTATTCTAAATTATTTATTTTTACGAATTTTTTGAAAAGGAGCTTCCTTATGAAAATTATATGTGACAGTGCTGAATTCTCAAAAGCATGTATGAATGTTCAGCGAACAGTATCAAGCAAATCAACCATTCCTTCCTTGGAGGGTATTCTTATTGAGGCCGAAGGCGGCACGGTTACCCTTACCGGATACGATCTGGAGGTAGGCTCTAAAATTAAAATAGATGCTGAAGTTATCGGTGAAGGAAAAATAGTTCTCGCAGCAAAGAATCTCTGTGATATTCTGAGAATGGTACCTGCCGATACGGTATCCGTAGACTGTGATGAGAGAAATATATGCAAAATAAAAAGCGGTGAGGCAGAATATTCTCTTATCGGTACCTCGGCAGACGAATACCCCGAGCTTCCGACTCTTACCAAATTCTCTCCTATTTCTCTTAATCTTGCGACTCTTAAGGATATGATAAGAAAGACTATTTTCTCCGTATCCACAGGTGAAAGAAATCCTGTACATACAGGTGTTAAATTTGAAATAGGTGACGGTCTTCTTATTCTTGTAGCTGTAGACGGTGCGAGACTGGCCATCAGAAGAGAAAATATAAACTATACCTTTGATGATAATAAGCTTGAATTCGTCGTTCCCGCTAAAACTCTGGGTGAGATTTCAAAGCTGGGCGGTGACGATGATTCAGAAATAGAAATTCTCGTAGGAGAAAGACATATTATTTTCAAATTTGAAAACTGCGAAATAATTTCCAGACTTTTAGAGGGTAACTTTATCAACTATAAAGCAGCTATCCCTCTCACATCATCCACACAGATAAGAGTAAATACCAGAAGTCTTATCGAATGTATAGAAAGAACATCTCTTATTATTACCGATAAATCAAGTCCCGTAAGATGCTGTGTAGAAAACGGAATAATGAAGTTTTCTTCCGTTACTGCCATCGGTACTGCATCAGATAAAATTGCCGCAGAAATCGAAGGAAACACCATCGAAATCGGCTTTAATAACAGATTTGTTCTCGATGCACTGAAGGTATGCGACGAGGAAGAAATAAGAATAGAAATGGGCAGTGCAAATCAGCCTATCATAATAAAGCCCTTAGAGGGTGAGAAATTCTTCTTCCTTATCCTTCCCGTAAGAATATAATTATAAGAGATGATAATATGAAAGTTAAAGTCAAATTAGCACAAAGAGAAATCAGAGAAGTAAAAATTGTTACTGAAAATATCAGACTTGATGCGGCGTTAAAGCTTTCTAACGCTATCTCTACCGGCGGACAGGCAAAGATGATTATTCAGGACAGTCTCGTTAAGGTAAATGGCGAAATATGTACCTCGAGAGGAAAAAAGCTTTCAGACGGAGATACCTTTGAGTTTGAAAAGAAAATTTATAAAATAGTCAGATAATTTTTGGTGACGGAGAATGAATGTAAAGCATCTCGAAGTGAAAAACTTCAGAAATATAGAAAGAACTACCATTGATCCCTGTGACGGAGTAAATATAATTTACGGAGAGAATGCTCAGGGAAAGACAAATCTTTTAGAAAGCATCTGGCTTTTTACCGGCTGCCGCTCCTTCAGAAGCTCCAAGGACAGTGAGCTGATAAATTTTAACAGTAAAACTGCTAACCTTTCTATGGATTTCTTTGCCCGTGACAGAGATCAGAATGCCTATTTGGAAATAGGTGAAGGAAGAAAATTTATTCTTAACGGAGTAAAAATGAAATCCTCAAATCAGATAATGGGTGAGTTTTTAGCTGTTATATTTTCTCCTGTTCATCTTTCACTTGTTAAGGAAGGTCCTTATGAAAGAAGAAGATTTCTGGACATAGCTATCAGTCAGCTTAAGCCTAAATATGCCGTTACTCTTTCACAGTATAATAAGGCTGTGGCTCAGAGAAATGTACTTTTAAAGGATATTCAGCTCCACAGCGAGCTATATGATACTCTGGATATATGGGAGGACAGAATAGCTTTTTTTGCCTCGGAAATTATCAGACAGAGATTAGGCTATATAAATAAGCTGTCCTTTTATACGGACGAAATTTACAGCGGTCTTTCTTCCGGAAAGGAAAAGCTTGATATTTCCTATAATCAGCAGACTCTGGTAGTCGGTGACAGTAAACAGGAATTATATGAAAATATGAAAAATCAGCTCTATCAGTCAAGAAAAAATGATCTGATAACGGGTTTTACTTCAGTAGGACCGCACAGAGATGATTTATCAATAAAAATAGACCGTCTTCCCGCCCGTACCTACGGATCACAGGGACAGCAGAGGTCAGCGGCTCTTTCTCTTAAATTAGGTGAGGCTGCTGTAATCAAAAATTTCTGTGATGTTCAGCCTGTAGCACTTTTAGACGATGTTATGAGTGAGCTTGATACAGGCAGACAGAACTATATTCTTAATCACATCAGGGACTGGCAGGTTTTCATCACCTGCTGTGACCCGACAGCGGTTAAAAATCTCAAATACGGCTTAAAGTTGGAAATGAAAGACGGTATCTGTAAAAAGAGATAAGAGGGTTTTTTATGTATCTTCATTTAGGACAGAACACGGTAATAACGCTGAATGAAATAGTAGGTATATTTGATCTGGATAATACTACTGTTTCAAAAAAAACCAGAGATTACCTTTCATCTGCGGAAAAAAACGGAAATGTAAATGTTGTTTCTCCCGAGCTTCCGAAATCCTTTATAGTATGCTCCTCAGATGAAGAAAAAAACAGGGTATATCTTTCGCAGATTTCTACTTCCACTCTTCTTAAAAGAACACAGGATATGAAATATTAATAGGGTAAAACCGATTTATATAGATTAAAAATGTAAAAAAATGAAACGGAGGTAATAGCCATGGATGAAATCAAGGCTACTGCTGAAAATCAGGAAATAACAGATGTAAAAGAAGAAATAATCGAGACTATGGACACTGTTGTTACCGAGGAATATAATGCTGATGCCATCCAGGTTCTCGAAGGACTTGAGGCTGTAAGAAAGCGTCCCGGTATGTACATCGGCTCTACAGGTCCCAGAGGTCTTCACCATCTTGTTTATGAAATCGTGGATAACTCTATCGACGAAGCTCTTGCAGGTTATTGTACACATATTGAGGTAGAGATTTTACCCGGTAATATTATTACCGTAAGAGATAACGGCCGAGGAATTCCCGTAGGTATTAATGAGCAGCAGGGACTCCCTGCAGTTACTGTCGTTCTTACGGTTCTTCACGCCGGCGGTAAATTCGGCGGAAGCGGTTATAAGGTTTCCGGCGGTCTTCACGGTGTAGGTTCATCTGTAGTTAATGCTCTTTCCGAATGGATGGAGGTTGAGGTTTCTCAGAACGGACACATTCATCATCAGCGATTTGAGAGAGGTAATATCGCAACGGACCTTACCGTTATCGGTGATACGGATATTACGGGTACTTATATCAAATTCAAGCCCGACGCTCTTATTTTCCAGGAAACTACAGAGTACGACTACGATATACTTAAAAATCATCTGCGTGAGTCTGCCTTCCTTAATGCAGGTCTGGCTATTACTCTTACGGATAAGCGTGATGAGGAAAATATCGTAGAGGACTATTTCTGCTATGAGGGCGGTCTCGGCTCCTTTGTAGAGCATATCGGTGAAACCTACGGTCTGACTCCCATTCACGAAAAGGTTATTCACTTTTCTTCCGTTGACGGAGATAAGAGTGCAGAAGTAGCACTTATGTATAATGACGGCTATAAGGAGAGAATTTTCTCCTATGCAAATAATGTCAACACAGTAGACGGCGGTACTCACGAAACAGGCTTTAAGACAGCACTTACTAAAGTATTTAATGAATACGGTAAAAAGTACGGATATATAAAGGATGCAGATACCAAGCTTGCAGGTGAGGACTGCCGCGAGGGTCTCGTAGCGGTTATTTCCGTAAAGCTTACCGAAGCACAGTTTGAGGGACAGACCAAGGGTAAGCTCGGTAATACGGAAATGACGAAGCTCGTAAGTAATACCGTTTACACAAAGCTTTCCGATTTCTTTGAGGAAAATCCCTCAGTTGCCAAGGCAATTATTTCAAAATCTCTCGATGCTTCCCGTGCGAGAGAGGCCGCCAGAAGAGCGAGAGAGGCTGCCAGAAGAAAATCCCCTCTCGAGAGTAATTCTCTTCCCGGTAAATTAGCCGACTGTACTGAAAAGGATCCTACTAAAACTGAAATTTACATCGTAGAGGGTGACTCTGCGGGCGGCTCTGCTAAAGAAGGCAGAGACAGAACCATTCAGGCTATTCTTCCTCTCTGGGGTAAAATGCTTAATGTAGAAAAAAGCAGACCGGATAAGGTTATTACCAATGAAAAGCTTCTGCCTGTGGTTACTGCTCTGGGTGCAGGCTTTAATGAGGATTTTGATGTGGAAAAGCTGCGCTATCATAAGGTAGTTATCATGGCCGATGCCGATGTCGACGGTGCCCATATCAGAACACTTCTTCTTACCTTCTTCTTCAGATATATGAGACCTCTTATTGACGGCGGTTATGTTTATATCGCACAGCCACCTCTTTATAAGCTCTCTAAGGGTAAAAAGCACGAATATGCTTATTCCGATGAGGAGAGAGATGAAAAAATGAAGGAAATGCCCGGTGCAGATATTCAGCGCTATAAGGGTCTCGGTGAAATGGACCCCGAGCAGCTCTGGGAAACTACTATGAATCCCGAAAACAGAATTATGCTCCGTGTTACCTTAGAGGATGCCATCGCTGCTGACGAAACCTTCTCCATACTTATGGGTGATAAGGTAGAGCCACGCCGTGATTTCATCGAAAAGAACGCTAAGTATGTTCAGAATCTTGATATATAAGGACTGAAAAAAATGACACCTTACGGTATTGTTTATAAGGATGCTGTACCCGCTTTGAATGAGGGTGCGGAAATATGGCGTAAATATCTGAATGTGATAGGTAAAAAATATTATATTTTGGCTTACCTTCTTATCAGTGTTTCCATTACAGCCGTAAACTCTATTATACTTTATTTCCGTGAAGATAAGGAAATGCATATCCCCATAACGGTAATTATTACACTTATGGAAATCATTTCTCTTTATTTTCTTTTCACATCTGTTTCAAAAAGAAGTGCTAAAAATATATTCCTTACAACTAATTCGGGTAAAGGCCTTAAGCAGGCTGTTATCAGAGAGAGTGATATGGAATTTTCTACTCCTTATAGTAAATCAAACTATTTTTACGAGGAAATAGACAGAGTTGTTGAGGGTATTTTTTCACTTAATATTTATGTCGAGGAAGGAAATCTTCCTGTGTGTATTTCAAAAAATTTAGTTGAGAAGGGTGAAATCGATATATTTATATCTCTTCTCAAAGAAAAAATGAAGGACAGATATATTTATGAAAGAAAGCAGGGGGTAAGGTGATATGAAGTATTTTTCAGTAAGCTTTCTTCACGAAAAAGAGGATACAAATAAAAAAGCAATTTTAATAAGTATTCTTTTTGGTGATGTAAAGAAAAATCTGTCTGTAAACCTTTTTATTCTTTGCTCCTTTATTGCATTCAGTTTTTTTATGAAGCAATATGAACTGATTTATTATGCTTTTGTTTCTCTTATTGTTATTCCCAGACTCGTAAACGCCATAACTGTTTTTTCGCAGATTAAAAGCAGTAATGAGCTTTATATGATGAAAAGACCGATAAGAGTCGATTTTTACGGTGACCATATAGTTCATATAATGGGCAGTACAGAAAGGTTTAAAGGCTCCTTTGAAAGACATTTTCCTTTTTCTGATGTTAAAGCTGTCATAGACAGTAAATTATCTTTGGCTTTTGATTTCGGTGAAAAAGGCTCTGTGCTTATTCCTAAAAGAGTTTTGACCGCTGAAAGCAGTCAGATGATAAATAATCTTATAGAAAATCTTTTTAAAAATAAATTAGTAAAAGTTGATATTTAAAGCATTTAAGGATATATACCCAAAAAATTTTTGAATGGTGATAATATGGAAAATTTGAATTACGAAAATCAGACGATAATTGATGTTGACCTTAACAGGGAAATGAGAAAGTCATTTCTTGATTATTCAATGTCGGTTATTACCTCCAGAGCACTTCCCGATGTAAGAGACGGTCTTAAGCCCGTTCACCGCCGTATTCTCTATACGATGCATGAAAACGGTCTTTATCCCGAAAAGGCATACCGTAAATGTGCCGATACCGTCGGTTCTGTTCTCGGCTCCTACCATCCTCACGGTGACGCATCTGTTTATGATGCTATGGTAAGACTGGCTCAGAAATTCTCTACCAGATATATTCTCGTAGACGGTCACGGTAACTTCGGCTCCATCGACGGTGACCCCCCTGCTGCTTACCGTTATACTGAAAGTAAAATGAGTAAGCTTTCTATGGAAATGCTCACCGATATTGATAAGGAAACTGTTGATTTCGCTCCCAACTACGACGACCGTCTGAAGGAGCCTACGGTTTTACCCTCCCGTTTTCCGAATATCCTCGTTAACGGATCTACAGGTATAGCTGTCGGTATGGCTACCAATATCCCGCCTCATAATTTAGGTGAGGTTATCGACGGTATGTGCTATTATATCGATAATCCTGATGCAGAGCTTGACGATCTTATGCAGTTCATCAAGGGTCCCGACTTCCCCACAGCAGGTATCGTAATGGGAAGAAGCGGTATCAGAGCCGCCTACGGTACAGGCCGCGGTAAAATCATCGTAAGAGCCCGTGCTGAAATAGCAGAAACCAAAAACGGCAGATTTCAGATCGTAGTTACCGAGCTTCCCTATCAGGTTAATAAGAGAAGACTTATTGAGGCTATGGCTGATCTCGTAAAGGATAAAAAGATCGAAGGCATTGCAGATATTAATGACTATTCAAACAGAGAGGGTATGCGTCTGGTAGTAGACCTTAAAAGAGATGCTAATCCTCAGGTTGTCCTTAACCAGCTTTATTCCTTTACACAGCTCCAAATTTCCTACGGTATTATTCTTCTTGCTCTCGTAGGCGGTGAGCCGAAAATTCTCACCCTCAAGCAGATTCTTGATCATTATATCAGACATCAGGAAGAGGTTATCGTAAGAAGAACCAGATATGACCTTCGTAAGGCAGAGGAAAGAAAGCATATTCTTGACGGTCTTATGATTGCTCTGGATTTCATTGACGAGGTTATAAAAATTCTCCGTGCATCAAAGGATCAGGCTTCCGGTAAGCTTGCACTTATTGAGCGCTTCGGTCTCACAGAGATACAGGCTGATGCCATCGTTAAAATGCGTCTCGGTCAGTTGACAGGTCTCGAAAGAACAAAGATTGAGGAAGAACTGGCTGCTCTTAAAATAAAGATTGCAGAATTTATGGAAATTCTTGCCGATGAGAGCAAGGTTCTCGGTCTCGTAAAGAGTGAGGCTATGGCCATCAGAGACCGTTTCAGCGATGAGAGAAGAACGGAAATTACTACAGTAAGCGGTGAGGTTGACATCGAATCTCTCATTCCCGAGGAGCAGTGTGTTTACACTCTGACCACTCTCGGTTATATCAAGCGTCAGCCCGTAGAGTCCTATTCTATTCAGAACAGAGGCGGCAGAGGCGTCAAGGGTATGACCAGAAGAGAGGAGGACATAGCAGAAACTATGTTCACCTGCTCGAGCCACGATTACATTATGTTCTTTACCACCTACGGTAAAACCTACCGTCTTAAGGGCTATGAAATACCCGAGGGCAGTAAGCAGAGTAAGGGTATGAACATAGTAAACCTTCTTCCTCTGGAGGGTGACGAAAAGGTAAGCTCTATGATCAGAGTACCCGATTTCGGCGGTGAGGAGATAAAATATCTCTGTATGGTAACCAGAAAGGGTATAATAAAGAGAACTGATCTCGAGCAGTATAAAAATATCAGAAAGAACGGTATTATTGCCATTAATCTCGATGAGGATGATGAGCTGGCCTGGGTAAGACTTACTGACGGTAATGACGATATTCTTATCGCCACCAGAAACGGTATGTCTATCCGCTTCAATGAAAACGATTGCCGTCCCATAGGCAGAACTGCCCGCGGTGTGAAGGCTATCGATCTCAGAGAAGAGGACGAGGTAGTAGGTATGTGTATCATCGGCGAAAATCAGGATGATTCGATGAAGATTCTCACTATTGCCGAATCCGGTCTCGGCAGACTCAGTGAATTCGATGAATACCGTATCCAGTCCCGTGCAGGTAAGGGTGTTCTTAACTATCATATCGAAAAATACGGTAAGGTAGCCGCTGTGGCCAATGTTTATGAGGGTGATGATGTTATCCTTATTTCCTCAGACGGTATCATCATCAGAATGGCCGCTTCCCAGATCAATACTGTTTCCCGTACCTCTAAGGGTGTGCGCGTAATGAGACTTTCCGAAAATGAAAAGGTTGTTTCCGCTATAGCAGTACGCGAAGTAGAGGAAAAGGAAGCCGAGGCTGAGGATACATCCTCCGAAGCAGGGGAGACTGCACAGAATACAGAGGAATAATAAAAAAGGGGAGATAATATCTCCCCTCTGAGCTGAAAAATATCCGTTAATTACGGCTTTATATAAAAAGAAAGAAGTGAAACAATGGAAAAGAATAAAAAGCAAAAAAAATCCAATCCGATTGCTGCATTTCTTTGGAAAAATAAAAGAAGAAGAGCAAAGAACCTTTATTTTATATTGACTGCATTTGTGGTTATTTTTGCCGTAGGTATGGCATTTATCAATGAAAAGCTGGAGCTTATTGATACAGGTGACACTCCTGAGGTGCAGACCACTCAGCCCATTTATGATGAAGAGGAAATAGAGATTATGACCTCTATCGACAGTGCAGGCTCACTTAATGATTATCTTTATCAGTGGGCAAATAACGGAGGAACTCTCTATTCAAGCAAAAATGTGCTGAATGTGCTTTTAGTAGGTCTTGATTCCCGTGATGCTCTGGAAAACGGCGGCCGTTCAGATTCTCTCATTCTCGTTTCTCTTAACAAGAAAACTAAAAAAATCAATATGACCTCATTTTTCCGTGATACCTGGTGTCATATCAATGTGGGCGGTGAGGACAGATATGCCAAGCTGAATTCCTCTTATTTCTACGGCGGACCTGTGGTTCTTATCGACACCATAGAAAAAAACTTTAAAATCGACATAGACCATTATGTTGCTGTTGACTTCTCATCCTTTGTGGATATTATCAATGCTCTGGGCGGTATAACTGTCGAGGTACAGGAATATGAGGCTAATTATATCAACCGTACCACTAAGCACACCATTGAAAGCGGACCTGCCGTAACTCTGAACGGATCGGAGGCTTTGGTTTTCGCCCGTATAAGAAAGAGTGACTCTGACAGTGATGTCAGCAGAACGAGAAGACAGAGACAGGTTATCGAATCGTTTATAAAGAGTGCTACCAATGCATCTCTTTCACAGCTCAACGATGCTCTGGACACGCTCTTTAAATATGTTAAAACCGATATGACAAAAATGCAGATTTTATCCTACGGTACACAGGCTATAACAAACGGCTGGGTTACCTATGATATAGAGCAGTATACTCTGAGCGATGATGATGTTTTTAAAACAGGCTATGTAGGCTCCAGTGCCGTCGTATTTATGGATTTCCCCTTAGCGGCGCAGAGAGTGCAGACTGCCGTTTACGGTGACAGCAATATCGAGCTTCCAGATGACAGAGTAAAGCTTTTCTCATTTGTAAAGAGATTTACCTGAGCAGTTTTAAGGAGTGAATATAATGAATATACAAACAGGAACAAAGCATGAGGTTAAAATAACAGTTACTGATAAAATTACCGCTGCAAGTATGCGCAGCGGCTCTCTCCCTGTACTCGCTACTCCGTTTATGGTGGCTCTTATGGAGCAGGCTGCAAGTGAACTCTGTGACAAATATACTGAGGAGGGTATCACTACGGTAGGTACTGCTCTTAATATTCAGCACTTAGCCGCTACGGCTGTAGGTGCAGAGGTTAAAGCTGTCGCTACGGTTACATCCTGTGACGGCAGAAAAATAACCTTTGATGTGGAGGCGTACGATAATGCCGGTCTTATCGGCAAGGGTACACACGAACGCTTCAGTGTAAAGTCAGACAAGTTTATGCTTAAGGCTGAGGAAAGAAAAAATCTCTCAGCCGAATAATTGAATAGCGAAAGGAAAGCCGGTTTGTTTAAAAAATAAATCGGCTGAGTTTTCTATGGGAAAGTATGATTATGTAATTTTCGATTTCGACGGTACAGTAGTCGATACAGGGGAGGGAATACTGAAAAGTCTGCAGTATTCCTTTAAGGAAATGGGCAAAGAAATTCCGTCTCTGAATGACCTTAAAAAATTTATCGGTCCCCCGGTTTATTACAGCTATACCGAATATTACGGAGTCAGCGAAAAAGATGTGGGTATGTATATAAAAAAATACCGTGAACGCTACAGAGAAAAGGGTATTTACGAATGTGAGCTTTATAACGGCTTTCCCCGACTTATCGATGTACTTCATGAAAAGGGAGTGAAGGTCGGTATCGCTTCATCCAAGCCCGAAAGCTTAATTTACGATGTGGCTGACTTTTTAGGTGTTACGGGGAAATTTGATGCTATCGTGGGTGTACAGATCGATGACAGTAATCACAGCTCTAAAACGGGTCTCATTCTCGAAGCGATGAAAAAGTTAGGTGCTGATGATAAGACTAAGGCTCTGATGGTAGGCGACCGATGCTATGATATCGACGGTGCGGCAGGTGCAGGTGTTGATTCCTGCGGTGTACTGTGGGGCTACGGCAGTAAGGATGAATTTGAGGAGCATAATGCTACTTATATAGTTTCTGATACTCAAGAGCTGTTAAAACTGATATTATAATTACAATAGAGAAAAATAAACGTTATAAAAAGTGAATATTATTCACAAAACGGTTTCTGTTTGATAGAAATTTTTAAAACGAAGAAAGCATCATAAAAGAGATTTCCATTCAACAGAAATGAACATAAAAACGCACGGAGTTTTCCACAAAAAAACTGATAGCCGTGGAAAATCCTCAGAACCTATAAAAGCAAAAGGAAGAGTTTTTGATGGAATATTTTGCAAAGGAATATGACATAATCGTAATCGGTGCAGGCCATGCGGGTATTGAAGCCGGTCTTGCTGCGGCGCGTCTCGGCACTAAGGTCGGAGTGTTCACCATAAATATGGACTGGGTAGGAAATATGCCCTGTAACCCCTCCATCGGCGGAACATCGAAGGGACACCTTGTCCGTGAAATCGATGCGCTCGGCGGTGAAATGGGTAAGGCCGCTGATGCAAACACACTTCAGAGCCGTATACTTAATTTAGGTAAGGGCCCTGCCGTTCATTCCTTGCGTGCGCAGATTGACCGCCGCCGTTACAGCGAATATATGAAGCATATAATGGAGAAGCAGGAAAATCTCGAGCTTGTACAGGCAGAGATAATTTCCATAGAAAGAAAGGAAAATCTGTGGCAGGTCAAAACAAAGCTGGAGGCTCTTTATAATGCTGAATGTGTGATTTTAGCTACAGGTACCTTCCTCGGCGGCAGAATTTATGTAGGTGATGTGGCCTATGACGGAGGCCCCGACGGTATGTTTGCCTCCACAGAGCTTGCCGCATCTCTTAATAAATTAGGTGTTAAAACACGCCGCTTTAAAACGGGAACCCCCTCCCGTGTAAACAGAAGAAGCGTGGATTTCTCAAATCTCGAAATACAGAACGGTGATGATGTGGTAGTGCCCTTCTCCTTTGACGGAGAGTACACTCCGGAAAATAAGCTCCCCTGCTACATTACATATACCAATGAGGAAACCAAACAGGTAATTCTCGATAATATTCATCGTTCTCCTCTTTATTCGGGCAAAATAGACGGTGTGGGACCGAGATACTGTCCCTCCATCGAGGATAAAATTGTTCGCTTCGCTGAGAAGAAAAGGCATCAGCTTTTCATTGAGCCCTGCGGTGAAAACACGGAGGAAATGTATTTACAGGGTATGTCCTCATCCCTTCCCGAGGATGTACAGCTTAAGTTTCTCCGTACTATACCGGGCCTCGAAAATGTTCAGGTTATGAGAACAGCCTATGCCATAGAATATGACTGTGTAGACCCTACATCTCTTAAGGCAAGTCTAGAATTCAAGGACTTCGAGGGACTTTACGGTGCAGGACAGTTCAACGGCTCCAGCGGCTATGAGGAGGCGGCGGCACAGGGACTTATAGCAGGAATCAATGCTGTACAGAAAATTAAGGGAAAAGAGCCTCTTATTCTGGACAGAGCTTCTTCATATATCGGCACGCTTATTGATGATCTCGTAACCAAGGGCTGCTCCGATCCTTACAGAATGATGACATCCCGCTCTGAATACAGACTTCTTCTCCGTCAGGATAATGCAGATATCCGCCTTACAGAGTACGGATATAAGGTAGGTCTGGTCAGCGAGGAAAAAATGGCAAGGCTTACTGAAAAGCTCCGCCTTATTGAGGAGGAGAAGGAGAGAATTTCACTGGTATCCGTACCTCCTACAGAGGAGCTTAATAAGGTGCTTGTTTCACGTGAAACAACACCCTTAACCACAGGCTGCAGAATGATAGAGCTTATAAAGAGACCTCAGCTTGACTATGAATGTCTTAAGCCCTTTGATAAAAACAGACCTGACCTTCCCCGTGAAGTATTCGAGCAGGTGGAA
>JAFSDF010000185.1 GCA_017436375.1 Clostridia bacterium
AAGTGCTGACGGCATAATTATCGAGGGCATAGATAACTGTCTGATAAAATTTTCACGGTGCTGCGATCCGCTGCCCGGTGATGATATTATCGGCTTTATAACCCGCGGTCACGGTGTGTCTATCCACACCAGAAAGTGTGTCAATGTACCCAAGGACATTTCCAAGGCACCGGAGCCCGAGAGATGGATAAATGCCTCCTGGGACAGGAAGGTGCAGAATTCCTATCGTGTTACTCTTGCCGTAACCTGTATGAACCGTATGGGTATGCTGGCTGATTTGTCGGCTGTTATAGCGAATATGCATGTTATGATTCACTCCATTTTCACTAAGGATGCCTCTGACGGCAGATGCACCATCTATATGACTATCACTGTAAACGGCGCAGAGCATCTCAAGAGTGTATGCGAAAAATTAAAGAAGGTTAAGGGCGTTCTCGAAACAGAGCGTTCAGGTTTATAATATGAAAGCAGTAATTCAGAGAGTTAAAAGAGCCAGCGTTACCGTGGACGGCACAATAACAGGCGAGGTCGGAAAGGGCTTTCTCGTCCTTCTGGGCGTGGTACAGGGTGACACAGAGGAGGAAATGAGGCTTCTGGCCAAAAAGGTGGCACAGATAAGGATTTTTACCGATGAAAACGATAAGATGAACCTTTCTCTTGACAAGGTTGACGGTGAGGTTTTAGTCGTTTCACAGTTTACACTCTGTGCCGATGTTTCTCACGGCAGAAGACCTTCATTTATCGGCTCGGCAGCACCCGATATTGCAAATGACCTTTACGAAAAATTCTGTGATGAGCTTCTTTCTCACGGTGTCAGAAAGGTTGCTAAGGGTGTATTCGGTGCAGATATGGATGTGGAGCTGGTTAATGACGGTCCTGTTACCATCATAATGGATACAGATGAATGGAGGAGGTGACACGATGAATATAAAAGTCAGAATCTGCCCTCTCGCACCCCTGGGAACCAACTGTTATATTGTCAAGGCCGAAAACGGAGATGCGGCGGTTATCGATCCTGCCTCCTTCGGCCCTGCTCTGCGCAGAGTAATGGATGAAGAGGGGATAAGTGAGCTTAAGTATATTCTTCTTACCCACGGCCATTTCGATCACATAACGGGTGCAGATAAATTCAGACAGAATTACGGCGGTAAAATAGCTATTCACCGTCTCGATGCGCCCTGTCTCGAAAGCTCCAATGAGAGCAGAGCGGCGGCATTCGGTTATCCCTTTAAGGCCTTTAAGGAGGATATAATTCTTGAGGACGGTGACTCCCTTTCCTTCGGTGACGGTGAAATCAAGGTTATTCATACACCCGGCCATACTGTGGGAAGCGTATGCTTCATAATGGGTGACAGCCTTTTTACGGGTGACACCCTTTTCCGTCTCACTGTGGGCAGAACTGATTTCCCCGGGGGAAGTATGACCGAAATGATGTCATCGATGAAAAAGCTGAAGGCTCTCGACGGCTCTTATAAGGTTTATCCCGGTCATGAGGCAGTGTCTGACCTCGACTATGAAAAAGCCTTTAATCCTTATATGAAAGGTATATAAGATGCAGATAATTAATATAAATAATTCATATCACTACGAAACGGAAAATCTTCTCCGTGTCTTTTTCCCTGAGGAAAAATTCCGATGCACGGAAAGTGCAGAGGAGGGGGAGGATTACTGCATTTTCGAAACTCACGGCAGTAAGATTAAAATCGAGCTTTTCCTTTCGGGTGAAAAGCTTTCTGACGAGAAATGCTTCTGCACTGAAAGCAGAGAAGAGGGTGAAGCTGTCGAAAGCTTTTTAGAGCGAAAGGGAGCCGTAATGCTCTTCGATCTTCTTTGCGCTTATACCTCTTACACACCTCCGTGGGGTATTCTTACGGGTGTAAGACCTGCAAAATTAATGACGAAGCTTATGTCCTCTCTCGGTGAGAAAAAGGCTGTGGATTATTTCATAAATGAACTTAAGGTCAGCGAGGAAAAGACTGCTTTAGCCCTTATGGTAGCGAAAAACGAAGCACCGCTGATGGCAGTGAATACGGAAAAATCCCATTCTCTTTATGTATCTATTCCCTTCTGTCCCTCGAGATGCAGCTACTGCTCCTTTATTTCCCATTCCAACGAGAGTGCGAAAAAGCTGATGCCCTCCTATGTGGAAAAGCTCTGCGAGGAAATTAAGACTACAGGTGATATTGCGAAAAAACTCGGTCTGACTCTCGAAAGTATTTATATGGGCGGCGGCACACCTACGGCACTTACAGCCGAGCTTTTAAAAAAAGTTACCGATACCATCAGTGAAAGCTTTCCCGTTTCTTCTGTCCGTGAATATACTATAGAGGCGGGCAGACCTGACAGCGTAACTGATGAAAAGTTAGAGGTCATAAAAAGCTGCGGTGCTACCCGTATCAGCATTAACCCTCAGACCTTCTCCGATGATGTGCTTAAGGCTATAGGCAGAAATCACACAAGTCAGATGACGGTTGACGCCTTTCTTCAGGCCAGAGAAAAGGGCTTTGATAATATAAATATGGACCTTATTGCAGGACTTCCCACGGATACGGTGGAGAATTATGAGTCAACTCTCCGCAGGGCTCTGTCCTTCTCACCGTACATACTCTCGCTCTTAAGCGTTCGTCAGCCATCGTGACGGAAAAGCGCGGCACCAATTCAGGCGAAGCAGCCTCGAAAATGCTCTCTCTTACCCAAAAGGCACTTCTCGATGAGGGCTACATACCTTACTATATGTACCGACAGAGTAAATGTCTGGGCAATCTCGAAAATGTAGGCTGGGCGAAAAAGGGCTTTGAGGGACTTTACAATGTTTATATGATGGAGGAAATACATTCTGTATTTGCCGTAGGTGCCGGTGCGGTAACCAAGCTTAAAGCACCTCACGACAGCTCCATTGAGCGAGTTTTCAATTATAAATATCCCTATGAATATATCGGCTCTTTTGACGAAATAATAAAGCGAAAAGAACAAATTGTAAATTTCTACGACAAATATTTTAAAGGGTGATTATGTGAATAAGCTTACACTTGATAGTATCAACCTTCTCGTAAAAGAAACACCTGAAAAAATAATATCGGAAAGCGAAAAAAGATATGACAATATAATCAACGCCACTGCCGAAAGAATCTGCTCCGGGGAGGGCAGGACTCTCGTAATGGTGGCAGGTCCCTCATCCTCGGGTAAAACCACAACCTCGAAGCTTCTTAAAAAGGCCATAGAAAAAACGGGCAGAAATGCAAAGATGATTTCTCTTGATGATTTTTACAGAAGTCAGGGAGATATTTACTTTTTCGAGGATGGCACCGTGGACTATGAAACGGTGAAGGCTCTCGATGTGGACTATATCGGCGAATGTCTCCACTCTCTTATGAATGAGGGCAGGTGCAGACTTCCCCGCTTCAGCTTTCACAGTAAAAAGAGGGAGTATTATGTGGAGACTGTGGCAGAGCAGGACGACATCATTATCGTCGAAGGTCTGCACGCACTGAACCCTGTTATAACAGATCAGCTGGAAAATGAGCAGATGGTGAAAATTTATGTTAGTGTTTCATCACGCATTTTCGACGGAGACGAGGTTCTTATGTCTAAGCGTGATATAAGGCTCGTACGCCGTATGATAAGAGATTTTCATCATCGGAACAGCTCACCTGAAAATACCTTTTATCTTTGGAACGGTGTCAGAATGGGTGAGGACAGGTATCTTTTTCCCTTTGAGGACAGAGCGGATATAAAAATTGACTCTATCCATCCTTATGAAGTGTGTGCTTTTAAGGATGTTGCGATAAAAGTGCTTGACCGTATGGATAAAAAGAGTGTATACTATCCTGCGGCACAGGAGCTAAGACAAAAAATTTCGAAATTCATTTCTATCGGTGAAACTGCCGTTCCTGAGGGCTCACTGCTGAATGAATTTATAGGATAAAGATTACAAGAAAAGAGATGATAATAATGGCTGAAAGAAAAAAGCAGTCTTTACTTGCAGGCGCAGGTGTCCTCGCTATTGCAACAATCGTCGTTAAATTAATCGGTGCAGTATATAAAATTCCTATGAATAACCTTCTCGGTACCGAGGGCTACGGTTATTTCACGGGTGCTTATGCTGTTTACACACCCCTTTATGCCATTTCTATGGCAGGCCTTCCCGTAGCGGTCTCCAAGCTCGTATCACAGAATATGGAGCTTGGCAGAGTAAGGGATGCCAAGGCCATATTCAAGGTTTCGCAGAAGCTTTTCTTCCTTGTAGGTCTTATGGGCACACTCATTCTTATGGCTATCGCAGTGCCTTATTCAGTTTATTCGGCCAAGGCGCCGATGAATTACATAAGCGTTCTCGCTGTGGCTCCCTGTGTCCTTTTCTGCTGTATGATGTCCTCCTTCCGAGGCTATTACGAGGGCCTGAATAATATGACACCGACGGGTGTCTCTCAGGTTATCGAGGCAGCGGTAAAGCTTATCTTCGGTCTTTCCGCTACCTATGTGTTTATGAAGGGTGCCATCTCTTATTATGATGAAAATGCCGTAAACGGAGCTATGAAGCTTTTCGGTATGGATGTAACCAACAAAGCTGAGGCTATGGCTGCGATTTATCCCTACGGTGCCGCTGTTGCTATTTTGGGTGTTACTCTCGGCTCTGCCTTCGGACTTGTCTATCTTTTCATAAGATATAAGAAAAAGGGCTTCGGCTTTACCCGTGAGGAGCTGGTTAATTCTCCCGAGGCAGAAAGCGACAAATCTATCCTTAAAAGCATTCTCCGCATCTCCATTCCCGTGGCCGCATCGTCTCTCGTTCTTAATGTAAGCAACCTTATCGACGATGTTACTATCAGAAGCCGTCTCGTTTACGCTCTGGAAAACGGTCTGGAAACCATTAAGACAATGTACGGAGATACTCTTGCCGTTTCACAGACACTTGACGAAAATATCTCCACCTATCTTTACGGTATGCACGGCTCAGTAATCAATATCAAAAATCTTATTCCCACCATTACTCTTACTCTCGGCATCAGTGCCATTCCTGTCCTTTCCAAGGCATGGACAGCCAAAAACAAAAGTGAAATCAAGCTCTGCGTGGAGTCTGCCATCCGTGTGGCTATGCTTATCGCTATGCCTGCAGGCATAGGCATAGCAGTTCTCTCCGAGCCTATTCTCGACCTACTCTACGGCGGAAACAATCCCGAGTTTGCTCCCGCCGCCGCATCGATGATGTTTGTCTACGGTCTTGCCCTTCCACTTTTTGCTATGGCATCACCGCTGACGAATATGCTGCAGGCAGTAGGCAAAACCAAGGTGCCGATCGTAACCATGTCCATAGGTGCCGTGATAAAAATCGTGCTTAATTATATAATGATAGCTAATCCCGAAATAAATATAAAGGGTGCCTGTATCAGCTCTACAATATGCTATCTTGTAATGGTATTTATTAATTATAATATTCTCACCAAGACAGTTGATGTAAAGCTTAACCTTAAGTCTGTATTCCTCAAACCCTTCCTTGCCGCCCTTATGTGCGGTGTGGGTGCCTGGGGTGCTAACTACCTTTTAGTGGACATTCTTTCCGTTGAAAGTCGCCTTACAACCCTTCTCGCAGTGGGTGTCGGTGCAGTTTTTTATGCAATTTCTATACTTTTGCTTAAAGGAATTGTGAAAGATGACATAGAAATGCTTCCAAAAGGAGAAAAAATTGCAAAAGTCCTTGCAAAATTTGGATTATTAGGGTAAAATAGGTGGAGTGAGGTAAAGGAAATGGAAAAATTTACTTTCAAAGACAGATACAACATCGATGATCTGCTTGAGATTATGGCTGTACTCCGTGCTCCCGGCGGATGCCCCTGGGACGCTGAGCAGAGTCACGAAAGCATAAAAAAGGATTTTATCGAGGAAACCTATGAGGTCATCGAGGCTATCAATAAAAAGGATAAAGCCTTACTCGAGGAAGAGCTCGGCGATGTGCTTTTACAGGTGGTCTTTCACGCACAGATAGAAAAAGAAATCGGTTCCTTTGATTTCTCCGATGTCTGTGACGGCATCTGTAAAAAACTCATTGAGCGCCATCCTCATGTTTTCGGTGAGGTCAAGGTAAACGGCACTGAGGATGTGCTCAGTAACTGGGACGATATAAAGCGTAAAAGCAAAGGTCAGAAAACACAGGGCTCATCTATGCTGAAGGTTCCCAAAGAGCTTCCCGCACTTATGAGGAGTCAGAAAATTCAGTCTAAGGCTAAAAAAGCAGGCTTTGACTGGGACACCGTTGACGGAGCCTTTGAGGCACTCGAAAGCGAAATCGCAGAGCTGAAGGCGGCGATTAAGTCGGGTGTGCAGACTGATATAACCGAGGAATTCGGTGACCTTCTCTTCTCCTGTGTCAATGCAGCGAGGTTTATCGGTGTTGACTCAGAGGAGGCTCTCAACCTCTCGACAGAGAAATTTATTTCACGCTTTCTCGAGGTAGAAAGACTTGCCGCCGAAGGAAGCATAGATATGAAAAACTCCGCTATTGAGGAGCTGGACAGGCTCTGGGTGCAGGCGAAGAAAAACTTAGTATCCAATCGGGATTAATCCCGTGGAAAAATAAATCATATTTTTGGAGGAAAACAAAAATGAATAAAACTGAATTAATTAATGCAGTTGCAGCAAAGGCAGAAATCTCAAAGAAGGACGCTGATAAGGCTCTCGCAGCAGTTATCGCTTCTATCGAAGAAGCACTTGTTAAGGGTGACAAGGTTCAGCTCATCGGCTTCGGTACATTTGAAGTTAAGGAAAGAGCAGCCAGAACAGGCCACAACCCCAAAACAGGCGCGGCTATCGAAATCGCAGCTGCTAAGGTTCCTTCCTTTAAGGCAGGCGCAGCTCTTAAGAACGCTGTTAAATAATTAAAGTTCAGATTGTTCGGACTGCTTTTCGGAGCAGTCCTGAATTTTTAGGTGGTAAAATGAGACTTGATAAATATCTTAAGGTTTCCCGTCTTATCAAACGAAGAACTATCGCCAACGAGGTGTGCGATGCAAAGCATGTAACCGTCAACGGAAAGGTGGCCAGAGCCTCCTATGATGTGAAGGTCGGCGATGTAATCGAAATACAGATGGGCGAAAATCTGCTCAGAGCCCGTGTGCTTATCGTTACAGAGCACGCTACGAAAAACGATGCAGGCCTTATGTATGAAATTCTTTGACCTGTCATAAGAATATAAAATCTCCTTACGGAATAAACTTTTTCCGAAGGAGGTTTTTTTATGACCGAAAATAAAATTAAAATGCCCCACAGCCTTATTCTTAAGGACAGAAATCAGCTGACACTGAGCGGAGTTACCGATGTGGACTCCTTTGAT
The DNA here is from genome assembly GCA_017436375.1 of Clostridia bacterium. GTDB lineage: Bacteria > Bacillota > Clostridia > Oscillospirales > Acutalibacteraceae > UBA6857. Next base: position 7,328 of record JAFSDF010000185.1, read on the forward strand.
GAAAATCTCATAACAGCCTACACCGATTACGGTGAGCTGACGGTAAAAGGGGAGGGACTTCACATCAGTGTACTTAATACGGATACGGGCGAGCTCGCTATCGACGGTACAGTGTCCTCTCTGACATATCTGGAAAATCAGCCCAGAAGCACATCCTTCTTTTCCAAGGTGTTTCGATGAATTATTCAGAGCCGCTCATTACTCAGGTGGTGATATTTTGCAGAGGTATAGGCTGCGGTGTGCTTCTCGGTGCATTTTATGATGCTGTAAGTGCCGTGCGTATGCTTTTCAGTGAGAGAAAAAGTGTCTATGTTTTTTTTGACACTTTATATTTCCTTTTTGCCGCGCTTATTTCATTTTTCTTTATGGTGCTTTACAATTCGGGACAGGTGAGGCTCAATCTTATGGCGGCTGAGCTGTTCGGCGGTATGGCATTTCATTTTTCTCTCGGCAGATATGTACTGGGCAGATATGCATCTGAGCTTTTAAAAATCAGAAAAATACTGTCCTTTTTTATCAGTCCCTTTAGAAAATCAGCAAAAAGATTCAGAGATTTTTCGGAGCGGCTTTTTATCGGCGTGCGTAAAAAACTGTCGGAGGGAGAAAATAAAGAAAAATTTCGAAAAAAAATTCAGTAATATTGGCAAAATACTCTTGAAAAATAAAAACAAATCTGTATAATTAACAGTAGGTGTATTTTAAATTATGCGCTGAATTTTTTAAGGGGTGGATTTGTTTGGCAGTCAGAAACTTCAGTGAAGCCAGAAAAGCTAAAAAAAGGGAAATCAAAAAAGTTCATATCTTAATGATTTTCGTGGCAGTTGCTTTAACTACATTACTTGTTTCTCAGTGTGTGACCAACTATGTCCGTGCGGCCGAGTATAACCGCGAAGCGGCAGAGATTGAAAATCTCGCAGTATCCGTCAGTGAGGAAAGTGCTGAAATATCCGAAACCCTTAAGGAAGAAAATCATCAGGCATATTTTGAAAAGATAGCCAGAGAAGAATACGGCTATTGTAAGCCCGGTGAAAAAGTATATTATAATTCATCTTACGGTGAGTAATTTTAGGAGGATTCGGTCTTTTTATGCTTGAAATTGGCGCAGTTTTAGAAGGTAAAGTAACAGGTCTTACGGCATTCGGTGCTTTTGTAAGTCTCCCCGACGGAAAAAGCGGAATGGTACATATTTCTGAGGTATCCAACGGCTTCGTAAAGGACATCAAAGATTTTCTTAAGGAAGGTCAGGAGGTCAAGGTAAAGGTTGTGGGAATTTCAGAGGATGGAAAAATCAGCCTTTCCATCAGAAAAGCGGAAGCGCCTGCTAAAAAGGATAATCCCCGTCCTCCCCGTAAGGCAGATAAGCCTCCCCGCGCCAATGTGTGGCAGGGACAGCCTAAGCAGAGCAAGGAAGCTATGAGCTTCGAGGATATGATGGCTCGCTTCAAGCAGGTAAGTGATGAAAAAATGACTGATCTTAAAAGAAACTCTGATTCCAAACACGGCGGAGGGTATTCCCGTCGCGGATCGGGCAGAAACTGAATAACAGGCTACCGTCAAACACGGTAGCTTTTGTGTTTATTTAACAGCATTATACTCTTAAACAGTTGATATTTTGCATCACCGTGATGTGTTTCTGACAAAGTGTAACACAAAATAATACTTTTTCATTGACTTTTCACAGTATATTTGTTATCATATATGAGTTAAATAAAATGGGAAGGAGGGTGTAGTTATGAAAAAATACACACCCGAAAAATATTATGATCTTATCCCATCACAGCAGACAATGTATCTTATGGTTAAGTACAGCTTCAGCAAACAGCTTACCCAGATACCTACATCCTTTGCCGTTGATATGGATATGGATTTTGATATTCTTACAAAGGCGCTCAATATTGAATTTGAAAGAAACGATTCGCTCCGTCTCAGATTTGCTAAGGTGGACAAAAAAATCAAGCAGTATTTCCTGCCGTCCTTTAAGATGAATAAGGTACCCTGCAAATATTTCCGTGATCAGAAGGAGCAGGATGATTATCTCGGCAAGGATGCTCAGAAGCCTGTTTATTTCCTTAAGGATGAATGCTTCAGAATTATCTTTTTTAAAAATGCAAACGGCACAAACGGTATTTACTTTAATGTAAGCCATCTGAATATGGATGCTCTCGGCTCCATGATATTCTATATGGACCTTATTTCCGTTTACAGACATCTCCGCTACGGCAGAGAAATGCCTAAGCCTCTGGATTCCTATGAGGAGTACATACAGGAGGAGCTTCTGCGTATTACTAACGAAAAGAAGCAGAAAAAGCACGAAGCTTTTTACAGAGAATATTTTGCCAAGGGCGGTGAGCCCTTCTATGCAGGTGTACACGGACCTGCCTTCCTTGAAAAGATGAGAAAGAAGAAAAAGGATCCTAATCTCCGTGTTCCCGCAGCTTATAATCCCATTTACGACAAATGCAATATGATAAGCGAGCACATCTCTACAGACGATGCTGCCAAGATACTTGATTTCTGTATCAAAAACAGCATTGCACCCGAAAGTCTCTTTATGTTCGGTCTTCGCTGTCATGCATCAGCCATTAACTACCGTACTGAAGACGTGTTTATGATGGCTACCTGCTCTAAGCGCTCCACCATAAAAGAAAAGAATATGAGCGGCTGTCTGGCTCAGCCCGTTCAGGTGCGCACCATTATCAGTGAGGACAAAACCTTCCGTCAGGGTGTGGATGAGTATACCTCTGTCAGAACTCAGCTTTACCGTCATTCGGAGTATCCTTACATCACTGCACGTGATATGTCCAGAGATATGTTTAATTACGGACTTATCCAGGGTCCTGCCTGCCTTATGTTCTCATGGATTCCCGTTCCCTTCGATCTGGGTGACCACGGACTTAAGCTTGACTTCAGAACCTATGACCTGGGCAGATATTTCACTCCGCTTTATGTTATCTGCTCCACAGATCCCCGTGATAAGGGCTTTAATCTCAACTATATGTACCGTGTAAAGCTCTCAAATAAAGAGCAGATTCAGGCCCTTCATAAAAACGCTATCAAGGTTATCCTTGCAGGTATCGAAAATCCCGATATAACCGTCGGCGAGCTTCTCGATATGTGTCTTGAATAATAAATACTATACTACAGAAACAGAAAAACTTTTAAGGAGTCTTTAAGAAATGACAATTCAGCACAGCAAAAAAGAAAAGAAAGAAATCGCAAAGCTCAGAACAAAGCTCTACAATATGGGTCCCTGTTCTACAATCAAGGAAATGTTTGTAAGAAGTGAGGCCTTCGGTGACAGAATTGCCGTAGTTGAAAAAATCAAAAAGCAGGATGTATGCTACACAGTAAAGGAATTCCACGACAGAGTAAGATATGTAGGTACCGCTCTCTATGAGCTCGGTCTCGGCGGCAAGCATATCGGTATTGTCAGCGAAAATTCCTACAGCTGGATAGTTATGTTCTATGCCATAACCTGCGGCGGCGGTGTAGCCGTTCCCATCGATAAGGAGCTTTCTGATAAGGATATCAGTATGCTCATCTCCAAGGGTGACGCCGTAGCTCTCTGCCACAGTAAAAACTATAAGGAAACTGCTAAATTCCATATGGAGCAGGATGACCGCTGTCAGTATTGCTTCAATATGACTCCCGGTGCCAAGGCTGAGGGTGGCAAATTCCTTACCGTTGACGAGCTGGCAGAAATGGGTAAAAAGCTCGTTGAAGCAGGCGACAGACGCTTCATTGATAAAGAAATCACAGGCGATATGCTTGCTGCTATAGTATTTACATCGGGTACCACAGGCACAAACAAGGGTGTTATGCTCACTCACTTCAATTTCTCTTCAAATGTAGACGGACTTTTAGAGTTCCTCGGACCGGAGCAGTCCACTATGTCTATTCTTCCCATGAACCATGTTTATGAGCTTTCCTGCAGTATCCTCACGGCTATTTATATGTACGGCGTTATTTATATCAATGACAGCCTCAAGAATATTCTTCCCAATATCAATGATTTCAAGCCTACAGCTATGGCAGTCGTTCCCCTCGTTCTCGAGGCTATTTATAACGGTATCTGGGCTAAAGCAGAGGCAAGCGGTAAGGCTGATATAATGCGTAAGGCTATCAAGG